>DYQV01000169.1 GCA_020719105.1 Rikenella microfusus | reverse complement strand
CGCTTTATTCATACCTGAGCACAGCGAAAGGTATGGATGTGTGCAGGAATGAGGGTTGCAAAGCGGAAAAACCCCGATTTAGCTACACCCAAAATTGGGAGTTTTTATTTTCCCAATTTTGAGGAGGAGCTTAATCGTCAGGATTATTCATGAATAATCCGGGTTAGATTTTAGACACAAGATGTGAGACTAAAGATTGAGTCCACTCCGAAAAGTCATCCGATGAATCTATTGTTAAAATCGGAAATATTATTGGTCTGGTAATCTGCTAATTAGAATTTCATCGGAGACTAATTTGAAGTTTTTTAGCTTTTCGGAGCAAACTCAAGATTTAAACTTAAAATAAAATATTAACAAAAACTTTTTAAACCGCAGAAGTCAATAACTTGCTGCGGTTTCTTTTTATAACTTTAAATACGTTAAGTACTCCGAATTTTAAATATTTCCTTTTATGGATTATTCAAAAATACCTTCGCCTTGTTTTGTGCTCGACGAAAAGAAACTCCGGAAAAACCTGGAACTGATTGATCACGTTCAAAAACAGGCAGGAGTGGAAATAATTCTGGCATTCAAAGGATTTGCCATGTGGAGTGCTTTTCCCATGGTATTGGAATATGTGAAAGGTGCCACAGCCAGTTCTTTGTATGAAGCCCGGTTGTGTTTTGAGGAGATGAAAACCCGGGCCCATGTTTTTTCACCGGCTTATTTCCCTAAAGAATTTCCTGAACTGATACGTTATAGCAGCCATTTGGTATTTAATTCATTCGATCAGTTTCATAGGTTTTATCCGGAAACATTGAAAGCGGATCATCCCATTTCATGCGGAATAAGGGTTAACCCGGAATACAGCGACGTACATACTGATTTATACAACCCAAGCTCGCCCAAATCGAGGTTAGGTGTTTTGAAAGATTTTTTTCCTGATGAATTGCCCGAAGGAATTGAAGGATTGCATTTTCATGTGCTTTGCGAATCAACATCTTTTGCATTGGATAATGCTTTAAAAGCATTGGAAGAACATTTTGGCAATTATTTGAAAAAAGTTAAATGGGTAAATATGGGCGGTGGTCACCTAATGACCCGCGAAGGTTATGCTGTGGAGCACTTGATTCAGATTTTGAAAGCATTCAAAGAAAAACATCAGGTAAAAATAATTCTGGAACCGGGAAGTGCTTTTGCTTGGGAAACCGGTGTTTTGGTTTCAACGGTTCTGGATATTGTGGAAAGCCGTGGCGCCAAAACCGCCGTTTTAGATGTTTCATTTACCGCCCACATGCCCGATACCTTAGAGATGCCATACCGTCCCCGGATTATCGGAGCCAAGGAACCAGACCAAAATAGCCTACACAGTTATCGGTTGGGTGGTGTAAGCTGCTTGGCAGGCGATTATATGGAAGCATACGATTTTGGCAAAGCTTTACAAGTGGGCGACCGAATAATTTTTGAAGACATGATTCATTATACCATGGTGAAAACTACCATGTTCAATGGAGTCCAGCACCCTTCCATTGCAATTTGGAAAAAAAACAATGAACTTGAATTAGTCCGAGAATTTAGTTATCAGGATTTTAAGGAAAGGCTTTCCTAGATATTAAGGATTATTTTCTTGTAGTTACATAGTTGCATTTTGGTTTGGAATTAAAAATAATCTGGAAATTTTTTAAAAATAGTGATAATTGGTTTTTAAATATTTCTTTTTATATTTGCATCATGGTTGCAACTGAAGCATTTGTGCATTTATGAGAGTTGTTGATATACTAAATAGTCATAATCTTAAACGAACCAGTTGTCGTGAAGGAATCATTAACGTTATTATAACTGCAAATCAAGCTTTATCCGAAAATGAAATCAGGGAGCGGTTGGCAGGGAATTATGACCGCACCACTTTTTACCGCTCGTTTAAAACACTTGAAGAGCATAGAATAATCCATAAAATTGTTGTTGACACCCAAATGGTAAAATATGCTCTGGATAATACGGTGACCCATAAAGATGAACATGCGCACTTTTTTTGTAATGAGTGTAATACGGTAAAATGTTTGGAAAATATCCCTGTAGAAAAATATAAATTACCCGATGGATATTTTGATGTTGAAACAGAGGTTTTAATTAAAGGTATATGCGCAAATTGTAAAAACCAAGGAAGCAATTGATAAGGCTTAGAAAACATATTGCTCTCTTATTGTTTGGGATTTTCTTTTTTCCAATCATATATCAGACGGTTCATATCGTTTGGCATCATTCGCATGGTTATACATGCGAACATAACCAATGCTTTCAAACAATAACTAATAAAGATTTACACTTAAATGGTGAAAACATATCGCAAAAAGAGAATACATGTCCAATTTGTGAATATCAGTTTTCGATTAATGATTTGCCAAAAATTTCTTTTTTTAATGCAGTAATTCCTGAATTTAGTTGCGTATTTAATGAAATAACTACACAGAAACAATACAAACAAGTATTCACAGATAAGTCCCCCAGAGCACCTCCAGTTCTTACTTCATAGAATATTTTATTTACAATTCTCCTGGCTTTTTAACTCAATTATTTTAATATGAGCAAATTCATCATGCTTTTATTAGGCATGTGGTTTTTATTCGTTGTTTCGTATTCGCAAACAAACTACAAGCTAAGTGGTGTGGTTGTTGACGAAAGCAATATAGCATTAACCGGTGCAACTGTATTTCTGAATCCCATAAAAAAGGGTACAACTACCGATGCAAAAGGATTTTTTGTTATTAGCCATTTGCCAAAAGGTAAATACGAAATTAAAATTTCCTTTATAGGCTACAATATACTTATTGACAGCATTACTGTTATTGAAAATAAAACATACAACGCTCAATTAACGGTTTCATCTCTTGGCCTTCAAGAGGTATTAGTGACTGATAATTATATTGAAATACGAAAAAGAGAAGAATCGCTCAATATTGAAATTGTAAATAATGATTACCTGAAACAAAACTTGGGTGGCAACCTTATGAATTCACTGGAAAGGCTACCGGGGATTACAACCATTGATATTGGATCAGGTCAGTCAAAACCGGTTATCCGCGGGCTTGGGTTCAATCAGGTTGTGGTAGTTGAAAACAACATAAAGCATGAAGCACAGCAGTGGGGTGCCGAACACGGACTTGAAATTGACCAGTATGCCATTGATAATGTTGAAGTAATAAAAGGACCTGCATCGCTTATGTACGGTTCTGATGCCATGGGTGGGGTAATTGATATGAAGAACAGGAAACTACCTACAGAAAATACATTTGGCGGCACTTTTGACTTGTCCGGCAAATCAAACAACGGTTTTGTAGGAACATCGCTTGCATTGAATGGCAGAAAAAAATGGTTCTTTGCCGAATTCAGGGCAACAATACTTGATTATGCCGATTACAAAGTACCGACTGACAGTGTAGATATTTACTCGTACCGCGCTGCATTATATAAAAATCATTTACGGAATACAGCGGGCAAGGAACAAAACCTGCATTTCTCATTCGGATTTATCCAAAAACAATTTCAAAGTAAGTTTTATGTTAGCAGTGTGAATGGAAAAAGCGGTTTTTTTGCCAATGCACATGGTTTGGAACCTCGGAATGTGGATGCTGAATTGCATGATAAATCAAACAGGGATATTCAGTATCCGTATCACTTGGTCAATCATTTAAAAATCATCAATAGTTCTCAATATCAATGGGAGAAACTGAAATTTGAATCCAATTTGGGTTTTCAGCGCAATTTCAGACAGGAATGGAATTCGTATGTGCAACATGGGTACATGCCATCTACGTCTCCCGATACTTTGAATTTCAATCCTGATCTTGAACTTCAGTTTGAAAAATTTGTGTATTCCGGAAATTTGAAATTATCCTACCGCTTTGATGATAGGACGCATTTCAATTTTGGAATAAATAGCGAGTATCAGGACAACCGCATTGATGGCCGTGGTTTTATTATTCCGGGCTACAAGCAATTCAATTTGGGTGGTTTTGTTTTTGCAAAGCACAGTTTTTCCGATAAAAGCCTGGTGCAGGCAGGTATCCGATACGATAATGGTAACATTAATACTACCGGGTATTACGATTGGTTTCCTTCACCTGTAGTTGAAAATGGTGATACAATCATGCAGTATTTACAACGGGCAGGAAATATTAACCGTAATTTTTCAAATTTAACGTGGTCGGTTGGTTATAATTACAATCCCGGAAAATGGAGTTATAAAGCCAACTTTGGAAAAAGTTTCAGAATGCCCCTTGCCAAGGAATTAGCAGCAAACGGGGTTAATTACCATAGTTTCAGTTATGAAGTAGGCGACCCTAACTTATCGCCCGAAATATCCTATCAACTGGATGCAGGCATTGAATATAATTCAATGAAATTTGCGATTGGGGTAACACCATTTGTGAACTACTTCTCCAATTACATTTATTTGAACCCCACTTCGGAGCACGACAGGCTCTATGGAAATGGCAATCAGGTGTATAATTATACACAAAGCGAGGTTTTTAGGTATGGTGCCGAGATGCATGCACATTACGAACTATTCAAATGGCTGCAATTGGGCATTATTGGCGAATATGTGTATTCCGAGCAACTATCGGGCGAAAAGAAAGGCTTTACCCTGCCATTTTCACCACCCCCTTCGGGTATTTTCAACATAAAGTATCAGAAGCAGAAGGTAAAGTTTGTTGAGAATGCTTATGTATCTATTGATTACAGGATTACAGCCCCTCAAAACAATATTGTTCCACCCGAAGAAACTACCGATGGGTATCAGGTTATCAATCTTGGTTTTGGGGGCGATATTGTATTGAAAAATCAAAAAATAAGCATCACTATGCAAGTGCAAAACCTGTTTAATGTAAAGTATTTCAACCACACCAGCTATTATAGGCTGATTAATGTTCCTGAAGCGGGCAGAAATTTTATAGTCAATATTTCAATACCTTTTTCAGGAAAAATCAAACAATAATAATTAGGTACAACAATTAAATCTTAAATTATGAACAAAAAAATTAAATCACTTGCGGTATTTCTTACGGTTGCCATCATGACGATTTTGTCATCATGCGAGAAGGATGAAGATGTAGTTCCTAAACCTGTCATCAACGGGCTTGAATTAGGAATAGACAACAGCCATGTAGCATACATTGGTGCCGATTTGCACATTGAAGCAGAAATTGTGGCCGAAGGAAAAATTGATAAAATTACAGTCGAAATACACCAGGAGGAAGGCAGCAGCGATGAAATTGTCGTTGAATATGATGAGTATGCAGGACTTAAAAATACTACTTTTCACAAGCACATTGATATTCCTGAGACAACTACCATCGGCACATATCATTGCCACATCACCGTAAGCGATATGGAAGGTTACCAAACAACGGTTGAAGAAGAGATTGAGATACAAGAATTGGAAGATACAACCCCTCCTGAATTAACAATTTCATCAGCACCAACAAGCGGACAAACCTTTGCCGGCGGAGAAACAATTTCCATTTCGGGTCATGCAGTAGATAATATCACATTGGGAGGTATATTAATTGCTTTGGTTTATGAACCGGACAATATTGCTGATGCAGATGTTACCGGTGATAATTCTCAGGTAATTGTAATGCTCCACGATCATGATTTTGGAGATGACCCTGATGAATATGATTTTACAGCTATAATAGCAGTGGGTGCTGCAAACGACAACAACACGACTTCTGCTCCAATTCAAGGGGATAATGTATGGAAGTCTGGCAACTACTATATCCTTGTAAAAAGTAAGGATGCTATGGAAAATTGGGCAATTTCAAACCATTATCCAATAATTATTAAACTTTAATATGAAATACCAGGGCAGGTAATTA
>DYQV01000713.1 GCA_020719105.1 Rikenella microfusus | reverse complement strand
ACCTAAGAAGCCATTGGCTACCCCATGGACGACAAATTGAAAAAAACAGGGACTAATATAAAAACCCAAACATCCAAAGGGGTATTTTTTGAGGAGAGCCTATTTCGATATCATCAGCAGCTACAAACGCTCTTTCAATTCCGGCTAACTGTTTCCGGGTTTTATTAAGGCCACCCACCTCGAACAACCAGGTATTATCCACTAAAAAATCACCCTGCTTGGGATAGGTAAGTTGATGGCTTCCGGAAAGCTGATTGATAAAAAATGTTTCCCGCAGATTACCTTTATCCGCAGCACCTTCGGCAAGTGCATAAATAAGATTTGGATTGTGAAGGTAAATTTTTTCAGGTTTGTTCAACTGGCTAATACCCTTGGTACTGCTATGCAACAACATTACCAAATCGGCTTTTTGCAGGTATTGCAGGTATTTAATAAACGTTTCGCGCGACAGTCCAACCTGTTGGCTCAATTTATAGGTATTCGGTTTAAAAGGTACCAGTGTTGTGATAATTCCAAACAAATTCTTAATGACTACCGTTGCATGATAATCGATATTGTAAACAGCAGGAATATCTGATTCCAGGACAGTTTTTACTACCTGGTTGATCCGTTGATAATACCCATCAAACCCTTCCTTAAAAAAGGGATAATAACCAAACCGCAAGTATTCATCGTAAAGTTTTATGGGTTTTATTTTTTCCGTAATTTGATAGGAAATTTCTATATAACTGGTAAGCAATTCATCTAATTCAATGGGTTGTACCTGAATTTGGTATTGATAATCAATAAATTCCCTAAACGAGAGTCCTTGCATTTGATAAAATAATGCCCGCCGGCTCAAATCTCCTTCCCCTTTCACAATCTCAGTGGCTGAAGAGCCCGATAAAACAAGCTTCAAGTCAGGGTATTGGTCGTATATGTTTTTAACTTCACGCGACCAATTGGGATATTTATGAATCTCATCAATGAAAAGATGTTTTCCACCGTTAATACTGAATAAGTTTGCAAACTCAACCAGTCCATGACGGCTAAAGTACAAATGGTCGGCACTGATATAAATGGATTCCTTGTTCAGTGCAAGGTTCTCTTTCATATATTGAAGCATCATGGTGGATTTACCTATCCCCCTTGCCCCGATAATTATCACCAGACGGCTTTGCCAATCAATTTTTTGATACAAATAGCGTTTAAAACGGGCATCAACCTGTTTCACATATTTATAGGATAGTGAGAAAAGTTCTTCCATTTTGTAGGATT
>DYQV01000168.1 GCA_020719105.1 Rikenella microfusus | reverse complement strand
CATTTTTTACTTAGCTAGGCTTTGTATATCTTGTAAAACAGTCCCAAACATAGAGATGTATTCAGTTTTTGGAAAAGGCCTTTTATTTCCATCCAAATAAAAAGCATTTGGTCCTTTTCAAATATATGATCAAGAACTTCAACATGCTTTTTTGCATAAAAAATAATTACCTTCACCTATCAAAAAATATACAATTGTGAATGCGAAAACTATAGTATTTGCCATTATTTTATTGATTCAAGGGGTTTTTAGTTGTGAAATAAAAGCCCAAACCGAGGATGAAACTCATGGATACCTGATTAAGATAGGCGATAGAGCCCCTGATTTTGCAACCACCCTTGATAACGGTACCCTTTTAAAACTTTCCGACCAAGTTGGTAAAGTAGTGATGATACAGTTTACCGCCAGTTGGTGCGGGGTTTGTCGTAAAGAGATGCCGTTTATTGAATCAGAAATTTGGCAAGTCCTTAAAAATAAGGATTTTGTACTGATTGGAATTGACCGCGATGAACCCATTGAAAAAGTAAAAGAGTTTGCCCAACAAACCCAGATTACTTACCCATTAGGATTGGATCCGGAAGCCGAAATATTTAGTAAATTTGCTCAAAAAGATGCCGGAGTTACCCGAAATGTTATTGTTGACCGGCAAGGAAAAATAATATATCTCACAAGGCTTTTTAACCGCAAAGAGTTTGATGCGATGAAAAAAGTGATTATTGAAGAGGTTAGCAAGAATTAAAAAGTTCACATTGGAATCATTGGATGGAAATGTATCTGGCGAATCAATTTATCTTCAAAATCTGATTAAGATTATTGATTGTAAAAACGATGTGGTAACTTTTTTACACAATACGAAAACAAAAGAAACCGCCGATAAAATTATAAAGCATGGATTTGAATTTCAAAGTCACTTGGACTTTACCACTGACGTAGTTTCGGCCAAAGACCCAATAACCATAAAATATTTTAGCATCGTAAGGCAAGCTTATGGAGATTATACCATTATTATACAAATTTCAAAACAGATTATTGAAGATTTTTCAGCTCCATTAGTGAAAAAAGCGCATCATTTTTCAGAAGTATTAACAGTAAAACCACCCATCATAAATGCAGAAGAAGACATGATTTATTGTCTGGCTCCTAATTTTGTTAAAGGGTATATCAATGTTCATTCGGCAGAATTTGTGGCAAACCCAACCTTCAATTCCTCGCTCATATTACCTGAATTCAATCAAAATTTGAACCGGATTTTAAACAACTTATCTTGAATTTCGATGGTTTGAGCAGATAAAGAATCACTAAGTTCTTCCGCATGATATAACAAGTTGAGCCAGATTAGTATTATGAATTAAAAGCACTTTTATGAAGTTACATTTAAAAAGTAAAATAAGAATCATCGATGATTTTCCCAAGAAAGGCATTTCATATAAAGATATCACTCCTTTACTATCTGATAATGAAAGTTTTCAGGCAACTACGGATGAACTGCAGAAGTACTATGCAAATAAAGGAATCACTAAGATTTGTGGTATTGAATCGCGGGGTTTTATTATTGGCAGCAGTTTGGCATATAAGCTGAATGCAGGCTTTGTACCCATAAGGAAGCAGGGAAAATTGCCTTATTCAACTACAAGCGTTGCTTATAAATTGGAATATGGCACCGATGTAATTGAAATACACAACGACGCTATACATAATGGGGATATTGTATTGCTGCACGATGATTTGCTAGCCACCGGAGGCACCATTAATGCGGCCATTGAACTCATCAGTAAATTCAACCCTCAAAAAATTTATATCAGCTTTATTGTGGAACTATCGCATCTTAATGGGCGTAGCCGCATTACGAATAATAAAACCTACAATATTCATTCACTTATTAAGTTTGATTCATAGTACCCATGGATTTAAACAACAAAATAGAGAAAATTGGGATAGTTTTTGCCATGAAAGGTGAGGCTTTGGCAACAATTCATCATTTCAATTTAGAGAGAATAAATGGCAACTATCCGGTAGAACTTTATGGCAATGCTGAAAATAAAATAGTTGTTTCCCTCAATGGTACCTGTTCGTTTACCGGTGTTGATAATGTGGGTACACAAGCCGCCACACTGAATACCTATGTGTTAATAAACGAAGTTAATCCCGATATAGTAATAAATGCAGGTACTGCTGGCGGATTTGCCCATTCCGGCGCAAAAATTGGCGACGTTTATATTGGTACCAATCGGGTGGTATATCACGATCGGAGAATTCCTTTGCCCAAGTTTGATGAATACGGAATTGGAAATTATGGACTCATTAATACCGATTACTTAGCTAAGCAAATTGGAATAAAACAGGGGATTATTTCTACGGGAAATTCGTTAGACTATGTCGATCGCGATCTGCAACTAATGAAAATGAGCAATGCCTCGCTAAAAGATATGGAAGCAGCTTCTGTTGCTTGGGTTTGCCAACTATTGAATAAAGCATTCATTCCTATTAAATCGGTTACCGATATGGTGGATGGTGGAATTCCAACAGAAGTGGAATTTAAAGCAAATTTTAATTTGGCAACTAAAAACCTGAATCTAAAATTAATTCAGCTCATTGATTTTATTTATCAGAAGACTATGGAAGAAATTGTTTCACCTGAGAAGTAAATTTTAAAGCAGAATGTTACATTTTTAGTAGCTTGCATCATCAGTTTACATAAAAATTATGAATAAATCTATTTTTTCTTTACTGGTTACTTTTGTCGTAATAAGCGCCGTGAATGCTCAAGAAAAGTTTTCAACGCTGGAGCAAACCATAAAAAAGGGCAAAAGCGAAAATATTACTGCTTTAATTCAAATTGCCGGTGGCCATTTGATTGTAAACGGAGAAACCACAGAACTGGCGCAGGTAAAACTAACTTACGATAAAGCTGATTGGAACCCATCCATTGCCTTTGCCGAATTAGATGAACGGGGTAAACTAACTATTACCGCACAGACTGAAGGAGAAGAAAAACACATCGGCGATTACAATCGTTGCAACATTAACCTCAATCCATCGCTGAATTATTCCCTTGGGATTGTTTTGGGAGCAGGTTTGGCAGACATTGATTTTCACGATTTTAGTATCCATAAAGCAGTATTCCGTTTAGGAGTTGGCTCATTTAACGTTAACTTATCCAATACATCGGTACCTCTATTAAAAGTTGAGGCTGGCATTGGAGAAGCTACGTTTGATTTATCAGGAATCTGGAAAAATAATTTATCTGCAATCATAAACGCAGGTATAGGCCAAATGAATTTAATAGTGCCTGCCAATATGGGTGTTAGGGTAACTGTAAAAGGATTTCTCGGTAATGTAGAAACTCCCAACTATAAAAAAGAAGGAAAAGAATACACCAATGCCCTTTATGGAAAGTCCAAATACAATCTTGAAATTCAAGTAAACGGAGCCATTGGCAGTGTTGATATTTCAGAAAAATAACAACATAAAATAACGGTACTTTGACAAAAGAAATCAATCAACAGCAATCACAACCGCTTCATTCCGCAATAGTTGGATTGGCCTTATTCTTGGGTTGGTTGCTGGCAGCTCATATTTTTGTTTCACCGGAATTAAGCACAAAAGTAGCCAACAGTTTATTTCATCAGGCGTATGTATTATTCTTTAAGCAATTAATTTACTGGAAGTTGTTTACATTAATTGCTTGAATTTAGGTATTAAAAAAGCAGGTCATTCACTGAATAACCTGCTTTCCCTTTTGCAAATGGGGTATTTATTCAATCAGTTTATTATACTTTTGCTCTCCTATTCTAGCAACGTTGCTTGAGTTGGCATGATTGAAGTAATAGGTGCCTTCCCATTTAAAATCGCTAGTATCAAAATTATTCGAATGCACTACAATATTGATACTGTCCATTCCGTCGGCATAAATACTTCTCATATCAAATGAAACTACAGAAAGTATCCAGTAATTATACGGATCATTGTTATCGTTATGCTTGAATTCAAGAATCTGCCGTCCATTTTCATCCAATTGTTCACCAATTGGCTTTACCAGATTGATGTAGTGAGTGGTAGCTCCGCCATAATATCCAAATACAAAATTCAGGTGAAATTCTGAAAGCCAAATTTCGTCAGCACTTAATTGAACTTCATCATTTCCAATACTATCCGTATTGTTTGTGGTTAATTGAAGTATGCCTTTGGTTAATATTTCGGCTACTTCTACCACTTTAGCATTCAGCGTATCATTAATTTCGGAAACTATGGCATAAGTAACTACTACTCTGGAACTATCTTCAACTCCATTTTGAATTCCCTCTGATTCAGTTGGAATAAGGGTTGTGCCATTATCCAGTTTCACAATAAAATCATTAGCTCCTTCAGTTGTATTGAAATACGTCCCATAGTAATACCAATAGGTTTCTGGTTCTTCAGTCTTACACGCAGTAAATGCAATGACTATTATCGACACAAAGATTGTTACTTTTAGCAGTTGGTTCATAGTAGTTATATTTTAGTTAGGTTTTGATTCTATACAAACGGCATACCAAAAATCAATTTGTATTTACATAAAACTATTGAATGGTCAAATCAATCAGCATTTTTTTGAGTTCAGTAAACTTTGTCAAAGGAAGGGTTTCAGGAATATCCTTTAAATTATGGTATTCTTTGCATTCGGGTCCCCGCGTAAATATAAAAACGGCAGGTACACCGGCTTTATGAAAATAACAATGGTCGCTATTACACGATTCTCCGCCTATTCGTATATCAGAAACGTAATTGTTTTTTAAATTAAGCGCTTTAATTTGATTAACAATGAATGGGTTGGCTTCCCCATTGACAATTGAAATACCTTCAGAACCAGAGCCAACCATATCTAAATTAATCAACGCTTTTATTTGCGATAACGGAAAAGCTGGATTGGAGACATAATACATGCTGCCCAATACACCCGACTCTTCTGCTGCAAAGAACAGAAAGGCAATGCTGTATTTGGGTTTGTTTTCAGGCTTGCTGAAATAGGATGCCAGTGCCAAAACCATGGAAGTTCCACTGGCATTGTCGTTTGCTCCATGAAATACATTATTTTTTCCCATCACTCCTAAATGATCGTAATGTGCGGTAAACACAATAAATGAATCGGGCAGTTGGCTACCTTTTACAAAACCCAACACATTTTGAGTTGTATATTCCGGAAAAAATTGATTTTTAATGTCAAGTTCAATCCGGTCGGGTTTACCTGCCAACAATGAATCCTGAATGAATAGTTGGGGTGATTTTGCTTCCTGATGCCCTGTTGAAGCCCACCAATAAATGGTTTTTTTGGGAATTATCCAACCGGCTGATTGAAAGGGATTTTCTATTTTCCAATTTCTTTTTATGAAAGGAACAACAACAATTTTTCCTGAATAGTTTACATTTTTCAGACTATCAAAAACCCGATCATTGGTATCGCAGCTTTGAGGCAAGTAAACCAATTCAAAGGTTCCTCGCACAGATGGACAATCGGGGGCAACTACAAAATCTGCTACTGCATTTAGTGGAATTGCACCCAAAGTCACACTCATAGTTCCCGGGAACGAATTTATAGGAAAACTTAAATTTTGGTAGTACGTTTTAAGTATAGGATTTATAGCCATCAATTTTAACTCCTTGGCAATAAACCGGGCCGCTTTTAAATCGCCGCGATTTACATAGCCCCGACCTAAAAATTTGTCGGATCCCAGCGCATTGATGATATATCTTGGGTACAAGCTGTCTTGAGTAAAACCCAGCTTCCAACACAATACGGTGAAAAATATACCAATTACAACCTGCTTCATTTTAATAGATTACTGAATGGTAAATGTAAAAAAAAATCTGTAAAGCTGAGAGCTAAACGGATTTATGGGCAGGGCAACCGCATTT
>DYQV01000712.1 GCA_020719105.1 Rikenella microfusus | reverse complement strand
CAATTTTGAGGTGTAGCTTAATCGTCAGGATTATTCATGAATAATCCGGGTTAAACATGTCATTTTAGCATATTTTATTAAATTCAATTCATTTTTACTTGCAAATTAAAATTAAACCACTACTTTTGCTTTCGATTTAAAACAAGGAAACAATGAAAAACTTACACCACCATCATCATACATATTTCGCCCAACAAGCGCAGAACTGATGATGCCGTAAGTATTTATTAAGATACGAAACAAAAAGGCTCGCAGGAATGCGGGCCTTTTTTTTTAAACCATTTTCTATAAACCCCGCAAAGCGGTATAAACTGAAACAAAATATGGAAACAATTTTACGGATTGCCGTTCAAAAAAGCGGACGATTGAGCGAAAAAACACAGGAACTATTGAAACTATGCGGGCTCGATTTCAATTCAGGCACGAGTCAGCTTAAAATCAAGGCCAATAACTTCCCTTTGGAAGTACTCTTTTTGCGCGACGACGATATTCCGGGTTATGTAGCCTCAGGTGTGGCCGATATTGGCATCGTGGGTGAAAACGGGGTGGATGAGAAACTGGTAACAGTGGATACCATCCATAAGCTGGGTTTTGCCAAATGCCGTGTTTCCATTGCCATCCCCCGCAGGTTTGAATATACCGGTACCGATTACCTGGAGGGAAAACGCATTGCCACCTCATACCCAAACATTCTAAAAAAGTTTTTAAAGGAAAAAGGGGTAAATGCCGAGGTGAGCGAAATTAGCGGTTCCGTGGAAATTGCCCCCGCCATTGGGTTAGCCGATGCCATCTGTGACATTGTAAGTACCGGTAGTACCCTTTTGGCCAACGGCCTGAAAGAGGTAGAAACCTTTTACAAATCGGAAGCTGTATTGATTGCCACACCTGGTATGAATGGTGAGAAAAAACCGCTACTCGATAAGTTGGTTTTCCGCATCAAAGCCGTTCAAAAAGCGAAAAAGAACAAATACATCATCCTGAATGCACCCAATCATAAAGTAGACGAAATAGCCCGCATTTTACCGGGAATGAAAAGCCCAACCATCACCCCACTGGCCATTGAGGGCTGGAGCGCCTTATATTCGGTAGTGGCCGAGGACGAATTTTGGGAAATATGTGAAAAACTGCACGAAGCGGGTGCCGAAGGCATTCTGGTGGTGCCTATTGAAAAGATGATTTATTGATTCATGTGACCATGAACTAATGAACTAATGAACCAATGAGCTAATGAAATAATTATGAAAACATACATCAATCCACCCA
>DYQV01000167.1 GCA_020719105.1 Rikenella microfusus | reverse complement strand
TATCAGGACAAGATTTGATGGCCTTGCTAGACTCGGCAAACAACTCCGCGGCTTCAAAAGAATACATTCAGGGAACCTTTAAATCGGTTCGGTTAATAAATGGCTATACCACTGAAATTGCTGAAAAAAACGATTTGGTTTTCACCATTTCACACCGATTTGATCCAATAAACAAAGGTTTATACGAACTTTTTGGGTTGGATCAATCTGTTATCCGGTTTGGATTTGAATATGGGCTAACCAACTGGTTATCATTAGGTATTGGTCGGAGTAGCTTTGAAAAACTGTACGATGGATTTTTTAAAATTAAATTAGCTAAGCAATCCAGCGGTGAACACAGCTTCCCTTTTACCATTACCTGGATGGAAGGGATGGCCGTGAAAACTTTAAAATATACCGATTCCCTTTCACATCCTGCTTCTGACCGTTTATATTATTCGCACGAACTTTTCATTTCCCGCAAGTTCAATAATTATTTTTCGGCACAAATAGTACCTACATTGGTGCACCGCAACATGGTTAAAACAAAAGAAGAACAAAATCTGGTGCCTGCAATCGGATTTGGAGGCAATGTAACGGTGAATAAATGGTTATCGTTTAGCGGTGAATATTTTTATTTATTGCCCGGAAATACCGCTGATAACTATTCAAACAGTTTGGCTTTAGGTGTTGAATTAGAATCCGGTGGTGGTCATATTTTCCAAATAAATTTGAGTAATTCACACGGAATGACTGAAAAGGCATTTATTCCTGAAACTACCGGCAAATGGCTTGATGGGGATATTCAAATCGGCTTTAACATCATCCGGGTTTTTCATCCAAAAAAGAAATAATCTCTACTTATGAAAAAAATAATTCCGTTCATCTTACTCAGCTCCATTCCATGGATGAGTCAGGCTCAAAATGTATTTATGACCTCAAAAAGTAGCATCCATTTTACATCCGATGCACCTTTGGAGGTGATTGAAGCAACAAGCACACAGTTGCAAGGTGCGTTAAAAACCGATGATCGTTCGTTTGTTTTCCGTTCGCCTATGAATACCTTCGATGGATTTAACAGTGCCCTTCAAAAAACCCATTTCAATACTACTTATCTTGAGACTTCAAAATTTCCATTTACTCTTTTTGAAGGCAAAATAATTGAAGAAATTGATTTCAAAAAAATCGGCACCTATCAAGTTCGTGGAAAAGGAAGATTTACCTGCCATGGAGTAGAGCAGGAGCGCATTATTAAATGTACCGTTAAAGTAACCGCCAATCAGATTGAAGTCAATTCGGAATTTACCGTGCTACTCGACGACCATAACATTAAAATACCATCGGTGGTAAACCAGAAAATTGCCGAGGAGATATTAGTAAAACTTGAATTGGTTTTAGTTCCTAAAAAATGAAAAAGTTTTTAAATCAACTGCTGCTTGTTTGCTTTATTGGATTGTATCCATTATTAATTAAGGCCCAAAGTCCGAAGATTGATTCCTATAAAATGCTGAAAAATAGGATCGATTTTGAAGTAACTACTCTGTTTCAGGATCAAAATGGCTTTGTGTGGATTGGAACCCACGAAGGGTTAATAAAGTATGATGGTGTTGATTTTAAATTATATACTACCAATAATGGTCTGCTAAGTAACGATGTTACTTGTATTGCAGAAGATGAAGGTGGAATGCTATGGGTAGGACACAAAAATGGTAAAATATCGTTTTACACCCACAATCAATTCTCAGAATTTATTCCCGAAGAAGGTCAAACAGTTAGACAAATATCTTCATTTTTCTCTGATAACAACGGAACTATTTGGTTTTCAACTTTGGATGAAGGAGTGTATTATTTTGCTGGTGAAAACCGCAAACGGTTATACAATATTAATACCGATGATGGTTTGCTGGATAATTACGTTTATTCAATTGCTCAGGATACAGCAGGAAATTACTATTTTGCCACCGACAAAGGAATCTCAGTTTACAATAAAACCGAAAAAAAATTCATTGATGAAATAACCATGACCGATGGATTGCCTGATAATTTGGTTAAACAAGTATTTATTCAAAAAAACAGGCTATGGATTGGAATGGAAGAGGGAGGAGTGTGTGTTTGGAACATCGTCACCAAAAAATTTGAACTAATTTCGGAATGGAAATTTAGCTCCATCAACAACTTTGTGTGGTTATCCGACAATGAAATTTGGGTTAGTACCTCCCGAAATGGTATTGTTAAATGCGAGTTTGATGTCAATGGAAAGCCTTGGTATTCAGTATTTAACAAAGAAACAGGACTCTCCGATAACCGCGCCAATTTCATCTATCTCGATTGTGAAAAGAATATCTGGATAGGAACTAGAAAAGGTCTGTCCATTCGAAAGAATAATAACATTGAGTTTTTAAATAGCCGCACTGGTTTCGATTTAACCAGCATATTTAGTTTTACTATCGACAACCAGGGTAAGTACTGGGTAGCATCGCAAGAGGGATTGTTTGTTTATAAGCTTGACGATATGGGACATTTAACCAAAACCCAACTGCTCAATGAAACCCGCTTTCAAGGTATTAGCTTTATTTCATTATATAACGATGATAACGGCAATATTTGGGCGGGAACTTATGGGTTTGGAGTTTTTCAAATCAATTCTTTAACATTTACTTATAGTAGATATAATTCTCAAACTGGATTAGCAAACGACAACATCATTAGCATAACAGGCGATAGCACCAATATATGGCTTTCATCGTTAGGTGGAGGAATTTCAAAACTGGATTTTAGCCAACCAACTGTTGAAATAAAATCGTTTGCCGAGAATAATGGAATGCCATCGAATTATGTTTATGATATCCAAATTGATTCTGATAAGCGGGTATGGGTTTCTACCGATGGAGGTGGAATTGTGGTAATTGAAAATGATAGCATACAGCAAATTCACAACCAACTGCTCGATTCCATCGCAAAAAAAGTATATACTGTATTGGAAGATTTGCAGAAAAATATTTGGATTAATGTAGCCGATCAAGGAATTATTAAATACGATGGAAAAAATTACCAACGTATTACAGAATCAGAAGGGCTAAACTCCAATTCTGTTCAAAGTATGAGCCTGAATAATCAAGGTGATTTAGTTATAATTACTAACCTTGGATTGCAAATTTTCAATACACGACAAAATATATTTGAATCGTATGGCGAAGAAGATGGTGTTGCATTTCTGGAACCCAACCTAAATTCTGTTTTTAACGATAAATCAGGAAATATTTGGTTTGGCACAGCAAATGGATTGGTAAGGTTAAATGCTAAAAGTGATAAATCAGAAGCTAAACCCAAAATACTTATCACAAGTAAAAGTTTGTTTTTTAATCCAATCGACAACAATATTACTAAGTTTAAACACAATCAAAACCATCTTTCTTTTCAATTCACAGGGCTTTGGTTTAAAACTTCAACGAATTTAGCGTACCGTTATCAATTAATTGGATATGACATTGATTGGAGTCCTGAAACCAATTCCCGGATGGTTACCTATTCAAACCTACCTGCAGGAAATTTTAAATTTATAGTTCAGGTAAAACATCCCGATGGTACTTGGATTTCATCGAATAAAGCAGAGTATTCTTTTGTGATTAAACCTCCTTTCTGGAAAACTTTTTGGTTTATTTCACTTATGGTTATTACCCTAGTTTTTGGAATTTATTGGTTTATTAAAGCCCGAACTCAAAAATTAATCCGTGACAAAGAAATACTGGAAGATGAAGTCAGAAAGCGGACAGCAGAAATTTGGAAACAAAAGGAAGAAATAGAGGCACAACGCGATGAAATTGAAGCACAGCGTAACTATGTGATGGAGCAACGCGATCAAATTGAGAATCAAAACAAAGACATAAAAGCCAGCATACAATATGCATCGCGTATTCAAAAAGCTGTTTTGCCTCCCTTGGACAGTTTTAATGCATTATTGGGTGAATCGTTTGTATTTTTTAAACCCCGCGATATTGTTAGTGGTGATTTTTACTATTTGAATATTAAAAACGACAAGATAATAGTGGCTGCTGCCGATTGCACTGGCCATGGAGTACCAGGAGCTTTCATGAGTCTAATGGGCATTTCACTTTTGAACCAGATAATTAGTTTACTCCATGACACTTTTGATGCAGCTTACATTCTTAATGAATTAAGGGCTAATTTGAAGAAAGCGCTTAGGCAAACAGGCAAAAGTGATGAAGCCAAGGATGGTATGGATATTTCTCTATGTGTTATTGAAAAGCATAAAAATCAGCTTAATTATGCCGGAGCTTTTAATCCACTGCTGTTAGTGCGGAATAAAGAACTTTCTACTTATCCAGCCAATAAAATGCCTATAGGTATCTTTATAATCCAAGATGTGGATTTCACCAATCATTTGGTAGAGACGCAACCCGGAGACATGCTTTATCTTTATTCTGATGGATTCCAAGATCAATTTGGGGGGCCGGATAAACGGAAATTTCTGCCCAAAAGACTAAAGGAAGTTTTGGTTGAAGTATCGGACCAACCATTGATAGCTCAACATGATTTTCTTGAAAAGACATTTTCACTATGGAAAGCCGATTTATCCCAAATTGATGATGTTTTGGTAATGGGAATCAGAATCGGGGAGTAAAGTTCGTTGAAATCATTTTAACCTACTTCACTCAATCGCTCTAAAAGCTGGTAACTTATTACATGCATATTTTTACCATCAATATTTACAATTCTATCGTTATGGAATTCCTTGAGAATCCGGATGGCACTTTCGGTGGACATGCCACAAAAATCAGCTAAATCTCGACGTGTCAACAACATATTGAATGTATCCGATTCATAAATTTCTCTGGAAAGGAGCAAAATGACATCTGCAATCCTTCCATGAAGCTGCTTTTGGGTCAAGCTCATAATCCGCTCAAAATATTGAGAAGTATTTTGATTCAATTGCCTTATGATTTTTTCGGCAAAATCAGAATTATTCCTAATCAAGTATTTAACTATTTCTGCCTGAACACTGTAAACTTTTGAGCTATCAATAGAGGCTGCGCTGTAATCGAATATTCCTTTATTATATAGCGATGAAAGACCAATAAATTCACCCGGTTTCACAATTTTAAGAATCAAATTCTTATCATTGTGCTCTTTATATATTTTAATCAGCCCTTCAGACAAAAAAATGATATGGGAAGCAAATCCCCCTTGTTTGCTAAGTATCTCTCCTTTGTTATAATTCAAACTTACCTGATTTTCGACAATTTTCAATAATTGTTCTTCCGATAATTTGTCAAACCAAGGCGCAAAATCCTTTTGAATTTGTTGAATCATAAATTTGCAATTAAAATTTTCACTAAATATACCTAAATTTGAGGTAAATCATAAATTTTCCTATCAAGTTTAACTTTTTTTTATGCAATTTAGTAATTCATTTTACTAATTTTAAAATTGAATAATTCTAACATTTTTTATTTTAAGCATTTTAAACTCAAATCGATGCGAAACAATATGCCAAATATACTGCTTGTTGATGATTCTTCAACCAATAATCTATTACTTGAAAGTGCCTTTAAATCATTGAATTTTAAAATTATTACTGCTCTTTCTGGCGAAGAAGCTATGGCTGTTTTACATAAGAAGGAAGTGAATTTAGTTTTACTGGATATTATGATGCCGGGTATGACTGGGTACGATGTATTGGATGCAATGAAAAAAGATGAAAAGCTCGCTAAAATTCCTGTTATTTTGGTAACAGCCCGTAATCGATTTGAAGAGGAGCAGAGAGCCCGTGAAATTGGGGCTGCTGATTATTTTGAGAAACCGCTGAATCTGGATATTTTAATAAAACGGGTGAAAGAGCTAATGGAGGATTAACCCGGATTATTCATTAATAATCCTGACGATTAAGCTACACCTCAATATTG
>DYQV01000005.1 GCA_020719105.1 Rikenella microfusus | reverse complement strand
TATTGAGGTGTAGCTTAATCGTCAGGATTATTAATGAATAATCCGGGTTAATAAAATGATTCTCATTTCAGCATTTAGCAAACGGCATCAAAAGTAAGGGTTTACTTGATTTCTTAACTGGCCAATCGATTGATATTGCTCATATTGGTTTATGTTTTAGATGCATAATTAAACAAAAATAGCCCGGAACTATTCCAGGCTATTGTTTGTATCTGCTTCTTATTTTATTTATTTCCGTAAATATCGATATGACTTAATTCAAAGATGTTGCTCAAGTCGGAATAGTCGTATTGATACAATCCATCCACACCAATCATTACTAAAATGTCACCCAACGGAATTACATCAAAAGCATGGTTGTTGGGGTAGGCCGTTAATTGGTTGGCAGCAATGTCCATCGGATTTTTTGCATTGTAAATTTTTAAACCGGCACTTCCATCACAAACAAACAACACCGAGTCGTCGATTCCTAACCCGTATGGCTCTACCATTGGGTACGATGCCACCATTTGGGGGTTTTCAATGGTTGAGATATCAATTACGTTGAGCTGGCTTTCAATAGCACCACACAAGTTTCCACCGCGAAGGGTGACATACGCATAATTTCCACTTACTACTACCGGGTCGCAACTGCTGGCATGACTGAATTGGCTTATAAATTCCGGATTGGCGGGGTTTTGAACACTATAGATGTACATTCCTGTTTTGGTTCCTATAAAAAGTTTGTCTTGATAAGGGAAAATGGTTTCAATATTCCAACTGATGGCAACGTTTTTTTCAAAATTCGGATTGGTGCTTTGCGATATGTTAAACAATTTTAACGAAGCATTATCAACCACATACAGGTAATTCTGATTGAGTGTGAATCTCGCCATGGAACCTCCGGTTCCGGTACTTTCAGCTCCACCGGGAGTTCCATTCGAAACATCGGCCATAAAATCAATACCACCCCGGTACCAGAATTTATTGTAATTATTTCCTTGATCTTTAACTTCAACGGTACGTTCAGTTATTGTGTAGCCAACAATTACGCCTTGGTTTTGGTCAATGGATTCCACAATTCCTGATTCATATTCAGGAATTATATATGGAAAAACGTTGGTATCTCTGTCAACTTCAACAATGTTGTTTATATCGCTGATGTCGATGGAAAGCAAGTCAATATAGCTATCGGCATAAAGAATGGAACCTTTTATGGCTAAATCCACATTTCCGGGTATCTCAATAAATTTTAGATTGATGGGGTTCGAAGGATCAGAGTTATTAACAATGTGAATCCCTTTTTGGAATTCGTTCACATAAATAAAACTGTCTTTAAAATAAATTTTACCCGATTGAATTATTTCCTGTGCATCGGCCGATTTAAAGGAAGAGCGAAGATCAGTGTACGAAAGATACACTGGAGTGTTTACTTTGTAAGTTTCGGTGATAGTATCCTGACAAGAAGCCATTATTGCTATCATCGCAAACCCTGTTAAATAAAGTGTAATCCGGTTAGTTTTCATTTTACAAATTTTTAAGTTAGTACGTTATTTTATAAGGCTTGGTGATTTGCAGATGATACCAACCTAAATTTGGTTGCGCCAAATTAGCATATTTTATAAATTTAAGCAACCATTTGATGAAGTTGGCATCATTAGCTATATTCGCAATAAAAAATTTGACCAATGAAAAAAAAATTAATGTTGTTCCTGTTTTCACTTTTATGGTGTGGTGTTCTATTAGGCCAAGATTCGACAGGAACAGTTTATCTGAAAAGTGGAAGTATAATAAAAGGAACCCTTGTGGAAAATAATTCAGTAGGATTAAAAATTAAAATAGAGGGTGGAAGTGTTTTTGCCTTTTCGGCTCAGGAAGTAGAGAAAATTAGTTATAACAATGGGTTGGCAGGTAAAGAAGCAACTTATGCTTTTTCGTTTTCAGGTGGGTGCTTGATAGGTTCCTCAAAAAATGATAAACAAACTCCATTGAGCCTTATGATGGAACATCAAATTAGAGTTAAGTCAGTTAGCTTTGGGGGATTGGTTGGGTTAGAGTTTTTAAATGAGGCGGTTATGCCCCTTGGGTTTTCGTTAAAATGGATTACCCCCATTGCTAAAAATACGGAATTCTTTGTTGGGTGTTCCGGTGGTTACCTGTATTCGTTGGAAGAGCCGTTGGATCCATACAATCAAATAAAGGAACACAATGGGGGATCCTTTGTAAATCCAGAAATTGGGGTAATTTTTACTTCAATCAGCCGCACCCGACTTTTTGTAGCAACTGGATACCGGTATGCCGAGCTTCATTATGTTTATAACAATTGGTGGTACACTGAAGTGGATCAAGATATGTATTTCGACCGTTTTTCAGTAAAATTTGGTTTGTGGTTTCAATAATACCAGTCAATTTTTTTTCTACTCAATTTTCACTATTGCTTATCATTAGTGACCGACAAAAAATATGAGATTCTTCGCTATCGCTCAGAATGACTGTCTTTGCAGTATGTAACAAGGAAGGAGGGGGTAAGCGGCGGCGAAGCCGCCGCTTACCCCCTCCTAAAATACTAAACCACTGTCATTCTGAGCGTAACGAAGTGTAGCAAAGAATCTCATATCAAATATTAATATTAGTCGGTTAATACTGATGCTTATATTATTCCGTTATGTGGGATTAAAAAAAACTCCTATCCCTAATGATTTTATACCAAAAATTGGTAACTTTGGGTGAAAAATTTTTAATTATGGATAGAAATACTTCAATATCAATAGGAAACTATTTTGACACTTTTATTCAAGGTCGAATATCGGCAGGACGATATAAAAATGCAAGTGAAGTAATCAGAGCAGGGTTAAGGCTTCTGGAAGAAGAAGAAAGCAAGCTGATTGCTTTAAGAGAAGCTATTCAAGAAGGGATAGAAAGCGGAATCGCTTATAATTTTGAACCAAAGACGCATTTGGAAAAATTAAAAGCTACGAAGAACTTGAATGGCAAAGTATAAACTAACCAATAAGGCAGTTGATGATTTAACTCAGATATGGAATTACACCTTTGATAAATGGTCTGAAAGTCAAGCTGACAAGTATTTTCATATACTTTTGGATAATTGCCAGGAAATTGCAGATAACTCAGATTTAGGTAAAATTTATTCAGAAGTAACGGAAAATTTGTTGGGATTTAAAGTGGGTCGTCATATCATTTTTTATCATAGGATTCAAGATAACGAAATAGAAATTGCTAGGATTCTACATGAACAAATGGATTTAAAGAATAGAATTATAGATAAATAACTCCAAGTATCCCGCACTCAAACGTAATTGTTTCAAGGGTTTTTGGAGGTTCGACTTATTTAATAGTATTGGAAATGAAGAAAGTTTTAATTCCCGCACTCCTTTTGTTTTTTTGCATCGGCCAGCTTGTTGGGCAGAATTTAACCGCAATCACCTATAATATCAGGCTCGATTTGGCGAGTGATGGCGAAGATGCTTGGAGTAATCGGAAAGATAAGGTGTGTGGATTGTTAGCTTTTTATGAACCGGATTTTTTTGGGGTTCAGGAAGCAGTGCCCTCCCAAATGGTTTATATTGATAGTTCATTGAGTGCTTATAGTTTTGTAGGGGTTGGTCGTAATGGAGGAACTAATGGAGAGTACAGCGCTATTTTTTACAAGTCGAATCGCTTTAACGTTATCGAGCAGGCAACTTTTTGGCTGTCAGAAACTCCTGATGCAATCAGTCTTGGATGGGATGCTGCTTATCATAGAATTTGCACTTATGCCCTTTTTAAAGATAAGGAATCGGGTAGAAAACTCTGGGTTTTTAATTTACACCTCGACCACATGGGACAGGAAGCGCGAATTAATGGAGTGAAGCTGGTTATTCAGAGAATCAAGGAGTTAAACAACGATAATTTTCCGGTAGTTTTAATGGGCGATTTTAATGCCACCCTTGATAGTGAACCCATTCAATTGGTAAGCCAAGAATTTATAAATAGCCGCGAAGCAAGCATTTTGGTTTATGGTAGTAACGGAACTTTTAATGGATTCAAATTTCACGAACCTGCCAGTGAACGCATCGATTACATTTTTACATCACCCAAAGGCTTTAAGGTATTGAAATATGCCGTTTTAACCGATTCCTACCAATGCCATTACCCATCGGACCATTTCCCGGTTTTGGTTTCGTTGGGTTGGGAATAGGTTAAAAGAGTGGAAAGATGGGAAGATGGAATGATGGGAAGATGGAATGAAGTTCTCAATTAGAATGAATTTTTTGATTTGTCCAATTTTCCGGTTTTCAATTCCCCTATCCCCGATAACTGTTTAGAGATTAATTCACTTGCTCTGTTTTTTCGCGAAGAGTGGCCAGTTCTATTTGTAGCTCTTTAAATTCGTGCTCCTTTTGGCGCAATTCAATTTCGTAAGTTTTATAGCTTTCCAGAAGCATCTTAGTATCTGTATTTATTTTAACAATATTCAATTGTCCGGCAATGCTTACCAAGGCTTTTCTAAGGAATTCCATTTGCCAGGTTTGTATGAATTTGAAAGAAGCAATTTCGAACACTCCAATAACCTTCTCGTCATTAATTAGTGGCATAAGCAGTAATTGAGCCGGTTTTGAATTACCCAATCCCGATGAAACCAAAAAATATTTTTCAGGAACTTCTTCAACAACCAACTCTTTTTCTGAACTAAAGCATTTACCCGGCAACCCTTCATTTACATCCAACTCTTCTATCATTGATTCACCACTCAATCCGTAATTGGCAATCATTTTAAGTTTCGATTCAGTTCCAGTACCAACTAGGAAATAAAGAGCACCTAAGTTTCCATTTACCCTTTTTATAAGGGTTGCCAATAATTGATCGGCAAGAATGGAAAGGTTTTCTTTGTTTTGATGCATTACATCCGAAATGGCATTCAAACTTTCGTTTATCCAATTTTGTTTTTCCTGGACCTGTCTATATTCTTCCAATTCTGAGGCTTGTTTTGAAAGTTCGGCAGTCCGTTCTTCAATATGTTTTTCAAGGTTCATTTTTTCAAAACGGAGTTCATCGCTCAATTGCTCGTTGTTTTTCAGCGCAAATGCCGATTGCCGTGTCAGCAAGTATGATTCCAGAACCATAAAAAAGGCAATTCCGTAAGGAGCCACATCGAGGGTATGAATCAAACCCATACTGCTTAATACATCGTTTATGGCAGTGGCATACAAAACAAACATGCCTAAAAAGGTAAGTAATCCTCCGGAACGCTTTTTAAAGGCTGCACGAAGTAAAACCCCAAAAGTGAGATACAAACCGCCAAATAATATATAGAGTTCAAAAAGGGTGCGGAATTGACCGTAAAAATATGCTTTGGTAGTGAATACCAACAAGGTTATAATAACTCCAATACCGGTAATCAAATAAAACATGGTTTTGGGAAACTCGCTTTTGAATAGGAAATAGAAATAAAATGCAAAGAGCGAAATGGTGGCAAATCCAGAGAAATTATCGAGCCGTACCAGCATTTCCCAGCTAATATTTGGGAACAAGTGCATCAAAACACGTTCGCCGGTTGATAAATTCCGGAGTATCATCACTACACTGAGTATTCCAAATATCAGATTTGACAGGTCGGTTCTGCGCAGAAAATACATCAGCAAATGGTTCAACCCGATGATTAAAATGATTCCAATAAGCAGTGAGTTTAGTATGATGGAATTCGAAGTGTTGTTGATAATCTCGTCCATGGAACCAAACAGTATAGGCTGCTGGGCACCGGCACGCCGGTGGTGAAAGTTCGATACCTGCATCACTAAGTCGATCCATTGATATTTTTCAGTTCCATTCTGTACTACCGGAATGGGAATTTCCTGTGTCAAAAATTTTGGATGGCTTTCAGTTTTGCTTTTTCCGGTTTGACCTAAGCAAATAACCAATTTGTTATTAATGAAAACCTTATAGGCTGTAAAAACACTTTGAAGTTTCAAACCGTAAACTTGGTCCCGGTTAGGAACTTTTATGCGGAGCCTGTAGGTTCCATATCCTTGGGTGGGGCAATTTAAATTATTGCTTAATAAAACCTTGGTCCATGATGAAGGCAAAACCGAAATATAATGGTTTTTTACAGGCAGAGAATCGCTGCGATTAACCGGCAATAAAAATTCATTCCAATAAAAATCCCATTCGCCAGATAGCTTTATTACATTGTTTTGCCAGTTTGTTTGGGTTAAATCGATGAACCCGTTTTTAGCGGTTGGGTTTTGTGCAACAACCGTATTATTGAATTGATTTGCAAAAATATAAGCAATCAACAGAACTAAAACATTTTTTCGGATTATCATGGGTAACAAACTTATTGTTTCCCGAAATTATAATTTTTTTCTGGTGAAGCAAAACCTTGGCTTTACTATTTTGCATTAAAATATGAAAAGACTGATAATTCAGCCTTTTCACTATTGATAAATTAGATGATTATTTCTTTTTCAACTTGTCTTTAAAAAGTTTTTCGAATTTTTCCACTTTGGGAACAATCACCATTTTACAATACATCTGCCCGGTATTGTTATCAAAATAGTCCTGGTGGTATGCTTCGGCTGCATAAAATATTTCAAATGGAACTACTTGGGTTACCAATGGGTTGGCCCAAATTTTTGCCTGGTTTAGTTCCTCAATAAGCTGTACAGCAATCTTCTTTTGCTCTTCGGAATGGTACAAAACCACCGAGCGGTATTGGGTTCCTACATCTTCACCTTGACGATTGACGGTTGTGGGGTTGTGTGTTTTAAAAAATATTTCAAGCAATTCGGTGTAGGTAATTATATCGGGCTGGTAAACTACCTGAATTACTTCGGCATGACCCGTGGTTCCGGTGCAAACATCCTTGTAGGTTGGGTTTTTTGTTTGCCCTCCCGAATACCCTGATGTGGCACTAATTACCCCATTCAAACGGGAGTACATTGCTTCGGTGCACCAAAAGCAACCGCCGCCAAATGTGGCTGTTTCTGTTTTCATATTTTTATCGGTTATGGGTGAATCTTCGTTAGCAACAGGCATTTGCTTTGCATTACACGCTGAACCTGTCAGTGCAAATGTTGCAAAAATTATAACAATAACTTTGTTGTTCATCTTTTTTTTTGAATACAAACAAATGCAAGGACATTTAGTTCTTAATTATCCGTAAAAGAAGTATATTTACTAACTGGTTGAAAAATAGGATGTTAATTTAAGGCACTGTGCAATGTACCGATTAATACAAATGGCCATTTTAGCTTGTATCTGTTTAAAAGGACTGGCTCAAGGGGTTACAACGGATACCACCGAATATTTAGCTTCAGGGAACTGGGACAATTACATATTGTGGAGTTTGTCGAAGAATTCAGGTGTTGCGGCCGAGAAGAGTAACTTTAATGGTTTAAATAGCGATGGAATAGACATTGCTTATACTTTTCCTGTTCAGGGCGACTGGATAGATATGAGTATCGCCTTACCGGATAATTTCAATAGTAAAAACCCGATTGTATTTTTTGTTAAATCGTCAACTTCTACAAATAACCTCGAATTAAAATTTTTGGATAAAGATGGTTCGATATTTTGGAGGGTAGTTCCCTTAAGCGGATATACTGAATGGGAACATGTGGTTATCTATCTAGGCGATACGGAATATGCATGGGGCGGAAATGCTACCTTTGATCAGTTTTTGAAATTTTCGATTGCTTTGATTGGTAAAGGTTCAGGAACCATTTGGTTGGATGAAATAGGAATAGGGTTAGATACTTTACTATCAACATTCCCTTCCACATACGATCCCGATAGCACCCTTTCAGGAATTGGGTTTGCACAACGTCGCGATTCATCCATGAATATGGAAGACCCTTTGGTACTAAACTATTTGAAAATAATCCAGGACATTTCTTCGTCTGGCCAGGATTTGCTGCCTGCTCAGGAAGATGACCAAGCCCAAACATTCAACAACAGTTTGGTGGCTATTTCATTCATCATTAAAGATGAACGGGAAAGGGCCGAAAGGATTTTGGATTTTTATGCCAATGCAACCGATGTGAACAATACCGATATCCAACTTCAAAATTTTTATTACAACGGTCAGGCAAGGGGATTTTATCAATGGGTATCATTAGCCACAAAAAGAGCCCCGGCCAATTTGGTCGACAGGTGGATGGGCGACATGGCCTGGTTGCTTATTGCCTGCAAAAACTATGAACAAAAATTCGATTCTGAGCGCTATTCGAATTTGGTTAACATCATAAAGGACTTACTGATTTCCTATTATAAAGAAGCACCGGTTGGGGGATATGTACAAAGCGGATGGCGCAAAGGAGATAATGATTTGCATGAGGCTAATGGCCATCCCGAAGGAAATATTGATTGTTATGTAGCCCTGAAATTGTGTCACGAAAATTATTATGCACAGAAAATTAAGGAATGGTTGATAAATGAATTGAACGGTAGAACCAATCTCCCATTAGATTTATATACTTGGCGCACGTTGGCATTTGGAAGCAATTATGCCAATTTGTTGAATATACCGGAATACGATTTCCGGTACCGGAAAATTATGGATGTTGGGGGAAATAATGTGATGGGTTTTTACACAGGGCCTGATATTATAATTGATAATTTTTGGAATGATGGTACCGGACATATTGCTTGTGCGTATTTGGCTTTTGGCGATACCGCCAGAGGTTTTTTTTATGCCAACCAACTTGACCCATTGATAATAAACCGGATTTTTGACAAAGATACTACACACACCATTCCCTATACACTGAACAAAACCGGGGGGTTCGATTGGGTTGACCCTGCCAAAGGATTTGTATCCTGTGCTGCTTGGTATATTTTTGCTAAAAATCGTTACAACCCATTTCTTTCGAAGGATTTCAAGGATACCGTACTATCGGTTCCAAAGGTAACTCTTGATCAAGGATTTTTAAAAGTTTCTCCCAATCCATTCTCAGTGCAAACAAATATAGATTTTTATCTGCCAACCAATGAATTTGTAACTATTGACCTTTTCGACCTTTATGGACGAAAGGTTATTACATTGAAGGAAGGTACTATTTCAGCGGGAAGACATTCGGTTTCATGGAACGGAGAGAATTCTAATCACAAGAGAGTGGACTCCGGGGTATATTTAGTCAGGTTTTTACAGAACAATAAATCCGTTACCCAACGCATTTTATTTATTGAATGAGTAATTACTATCATAACATTTCTTACAAATAGTAGCTTTTTTTCCACCGCTCCCGCCGTAATAATTGTTTTTTACATAAATTGCAACATACAAAATAGACTATGGCTTTAGGTTGGAATGAAATTAAGGAACGTGCCGTTAAATTCTCAAAAGAATGGGAAGACACAAAAAATGAAGAAGCAGACGCAAAACCTTTTTTGGTAGAGTTTTTCAATGTATTTGGAATAAGCCAACGCAAAGTTGCCACATTCGAACATAAAGTTAAAAAACTGGACGAACACGACGGGTATATTGACTTGCTCTGGAAAGGAACCATCCTGATTGAAATGAAAAGTCGGGGTAAAAACCTCGACAAAGCCTACCAGCAAGCAAAAGACTATTTACACGGACTAAAACAGCACGAATTACCCAAGAATATTTTAATTTCCGACTTCGATAAGTTTCGGCTTTTTGACGTTGAAGAGAATAAAGAAACCGATTTTCAACTCGCCGATTTAGTAAACAACGTTCAATTATTCGGATTTATCGCAGGTTATCAAAAGCGAGTTTACAAAGACGAAGACCCTGTAAACATTGAGGCTGCCTACTTAATGGGTAAGCTTCATGACGCATTAAAAGACGCAGGTTACACAGGACATGAACTTGAAAAATATTTAGTGCGTTTGCTTTTTTGTCTGTTTGCCGAGGATACCACCATCTTTGAAAAACGGTCGTTTCAGGAATACATCGAAAACAAGACCAACGAAGACGGCACCGACCTTGGAATGCATATCGCCCAACTTTTTCAAATACTAAATACCCCCAACGACAAACGCCAAAAAACCTTAGACGAAAGCCTTGCAACTTTTCCCTACGTTAACGGCGCATTATTCGAGGAGCAACTTTCGTTTGCCTCGTTTAACAGCAAAATGCGCCAAAGTTTGTTGGAATGTTGCTACCTCGATTGGAGCAAAATATCACCCGCAATTTTCGGTTCAATGTTCCAAAGTGTGATGGACGAAAAGCAACGCCGCAACATTGGCGCACATTACACAAGCGAGAAAAACATTTTGAAAGTTATTAAACCCCTGTTTCTCGATAAGCTTTGGCAAGAGTTCGAAACCATAAAAAACAATACCAATAAACTCAAAGCCTTTCAGCGCAAAATTGCTTCGCTTCGTTTTCTCGACCCTGCTTGCGGTTGTGGTAATTTTCTTGTAATTACCTACCGTGAATTGCGCTTATTGGAACTAGAAATACTAAAAGAACTTCAAAAAGGACAACGGGTTATCGACCTCGAATCATTAATGCAGTGCAATGTTGACCGTTTTTATGGCATTGAGTACGAAGAATTTCCAGCCCAAATCGCCCAGTTGGCACTTTGGCTGATTGACCATCAAATGAACATGCGTATATCAAATGAATTTGGCGAATATTTCGTGCGTTTGCCTTTAAAAAAATCAGCCAAAATTATTCATGGTAATGCCTTGCGAACCGATTGGGACAGCATGATTGAACTTCTACCTTGGGAAAGCAAAACCGACCACGAACAATTCGATTACATTTTAGGCAATCCGCCGTTTATTGGTGCTATGATGATGAATGAGCAACAACGGGATGATATTAAAGTTGTTTCAAATAACATGAAAAATCATGGTGTCCTTGATTATGTATCTGCATGGTATTTAAGGGCCGCTCAATACCTTCAAAAACATAATTTTGCTAATAATGATTCAGAAATAAAAACGTGCGTTGGCTTCGTATCAACTAATTCAATAGCACAGGGAGAGCAAGTTGGCATTTTATGGAATGAAATGTTTAATCGGTACAAAGTAAAAATACATTTATCACATCGCACTTTCAAATGGAATAATGAAGCAAGGGGCAATGCTGCTGTTCACGTTGTTATTATTGGATTTTCTAATTTCGATATTACAGATAAACTAATTTTCGAGTACGATGACTTAAATAGTGAACCACATGAATTAAAAGTGAAAAATATAAACCCTTATCTTGTCGAGGGTAAAGACTTTTTTATAACTAATCAAAGTGTACCTATTTGTAATGTTCCTAAAATGAGTTTTGGTAGTATGCCCCGTGATGGTGGTCATTTCATTTTTACAGAGCAAGAAAAAAATGATTTTATAAAGATTGAGCCAAATTCAATAAAATGGATAAGACCCTATACAGGAGCACAAGAATTTATTAATGGATATGTAAGATATTGTTTATGGCTTAATGATATTGTACCCGATACTTTAAGAAAATTGCCAGAAGTTTTAAAGCGTGTCGAATTAGTTAAAAAATTCCGATTAGATAGTAAAGCTGAATCCACTCGTAAATTTGCTTCTACTCCAACTTTGTTTTGTCAAATTGCTCAACCTAAAACAGATTATCTTTTAATTCCAAGGGTTTCTTCAGAACGTAGGAAATATATTCCTATTGGTTTTGTAAACCAAAACACAATTGCTAATGACCAGGTTTTAACGGTAGCAAATGCTACACTTTTTAATTTCGGTATCCTTACATCCGAAATGCACATGACATGGGTTAAGTATTTGTGTGGTCGCTTAAAAAGTGATTATCGCTATTCAAAAGATATTGTTTACAACAACTACCCATGGCCCGAAAACCCCACCGACAAACAAAAAGAAGCAATTGAAAAAGCAGCACAAAAAGTATTACTTGCACGGTTAGAATTTCAAAACAGCAGCCTTGCCGATTTATACGACCCCTTAACCATGCCCCCAGCTTTGGTAAAAGCCCATAACGAGTTAGATAAAGCCGTTGACTTGGCTTACCGTCCGCAACCCTTTACCAGCGAGGCCAAACGCATTGAGTTTCTGTTTGAATTGTACGATAAATACACCGCTGGCCTGTTTGCGGTGGAGAAGAAAAAGAAAAAAAAGTAATTGGACAATTTGTATCTTTGAATTGATAATATTTGCAAAATGAAAATAGAATGTATAAAACTTAAAAACTACAAAACATTTGATGATTTGGAGATAGTAAATCTTCCTTCACTTGCCATTTTTGTGGGAGCCAACGGTTCTGGAAAAACAACATTGTTCGAGGTATTCGGCTTCTTGAGCGATGCTTTACGCAACAATGTCCGACAAGCTTTACAAGTTAGAGGTGGTTTTAAAGAGGTAATATCACGTGGAAAAACAGGATTTATTGAAATAGAATTACAATTCAGAATATTAATTGCCGACAAAAATCGATTAGTAACTTACCGGCTTGAAATAGGTGAAGAAGCAGGATTACCCTATATCAACAGGGAGGTATTAAGATACAAAAGAGGGCAGCATGGCTCACCTTATCATTTTTTGGATTTTGCCAAAGGGATAGGTTTCGCAATTACAAATGAAGAGGCTTTTGACAAAAAAGATGAAGAACTTACCCGCGAAGACCAAACATTAGGTTCGCCTGATATTCTTGCCATTAAGGGTTTAGGTCAGTTTCAGCGTTTTAAAGCAGCCAATTCATTCCGAACATTTATTGAAAACTGGCATGTTTCCGATTTTCATATTACCGAAGCTCGGCCAAGTCAGGAAGCTGGTTATGCAGAGCATTTGTCACCAACGGGCCAGAATCTTCCTTTGGTTGCTCAATTTATGTTCGAAAATCACCCAAACGAATTCCACAAAGTATTATCCAAAATGAAGCAACGAGTTCCTGGTGTTACCAACGTTGAGGCTGTGCCAACAGAAGATGGCCGTATTGTACTTAAATTTCAGGACGGTTCATTTAAGGATCCATTTATTGCCCGTTATGTCTCCGATGGTACTATTAAAATGTTTGCCTATTTACTTTTATTACACGACCCAAAGCCACATCCATTGTTGTGCATTGAAGAACCCGAAAATCAACTATATCCTACTTTGATGGGTGAATTGTTAGAGGAATTTAGGGATTATTCCATGCGTGGTGGTCAAGTATTTATCTCAACCCATTCACCCGATTTGTTAAATCATGCTCAACTAAATGAAGTATTCTGGTTGGTTAAATACAATGGTTTTACAAAATTGTTGCGTGCCGAAGATGATGAGCTTATTGCAAATCTTTTCAACGAAGGCGATTTGCTAGGTTATTTGTGGAAACAAGATTATTTCAAAAACAGTAATCCAAAATGAAGTACGGACAAGTAGAAATTTTGGTAGAAGAACCATCAATGAAAAATTTTCTTTCAGGTATTCTCCCTAATATTTTACCCCAAGGGTATCAGCTTAATTACAACTGTTTTATAAGAGAACATCAAGGAAAACATGACTTGAATAAGAGTATTCCCAAAAAGGTAAAAGCTTACCAAAACTTATCAAAGCCTGTTAAAGTTATAATCGTTCACGATCAAGATTCTGCTAATTGCAAAGTATTAAAGGCTGAACTACAGAATTTAGTTAGCGCAAATTCAAATGTACCATCATTAATTAGGATAGCATGCCGCGAATTGGAATCTTGGTATTTAGGTGATATGAATGCACTGGAATCAGTTTATCCTTCTTTTAAAGCAAACAAATATAAAAATTGGGCCAAATTCCGTGAACCTGATACGTGCAATGCATCTGATGAATTACGTAAGCTAATCTCAACTTTTCAAAAAGGATTTGCCTCAAGAGAAATAGCTAAATTTATTGATTTAGATAATAATACATCTGAAAGTTTTAATCAATTTGTGTCAGGGTTGAAAAAATTTTTGAATTGAGCGGTTTTTAATAAATGTTTTTAAATCTTCACAAGCCGAATATACCGTCATTCCGTCAGTGTTCACACTTATGGTAACGATATGGTAAATAAGAATTTTCACTTATTTTTAACATAACTTTTCTGAAGGATGGTTTTATTCTTATGATTATTTCCGGTAGAAATGCATTTCCTCCAAGTAATCCCAAACTTTTTCAGGTACAAAAAACCGCATGTCTTTTCCTTCTTTAATGGATTGACGGATAAAACTCGATGAAATATCCATAAGGGGAGCATTTATGAATGAAACGCTGGGATGATCATGGAATTTGCTTTTGGGGCAGTTGGGGCGCGGATATACCAATAGTTTTCTTTTTTCCAGAATCAGTTCGTGGTTTTTCCATTTGTCGAGCGAGGACAGGTTGTCTTCACCCATTATTAGCGCAAATTCCCGGTTGGGATATTTCTCATCTAAATAAGCCAACGTATTTACTGTGAACGAAGGTTGTGGTAAGGTAAATTCAATGTTTGAAGCTTTGAATTGAGGATAGTTCCTAAGGGCGCGGTTAACCATTTCAAAGCGCTGGTAGTCGGGCAGGAGGGTGGTTTTTTGTTTCAGGGGGTTTTGAGGACTAACCACAAACCAGATTTCGTTGAGGCCGCTAAATTCCAAAAAGTAGTTGGCAATGGCCAAATGTCCAATGTGGATGGGATTAAAGGAACCAAAATACAATCCGGTTATCATAGCTAATGCTGGTAATTATTAAGCCTTAAAATTAATTTATTAATTGTTTTAATGCCACAGATTTTATCAAATTTCTCAACTACCAAAGGTAGTTCAGTAATCAAAAATTAATGAAATTATTGCATTTTATAGTAAATATCAATAGCTAATAATCTGTGAATCTGTGGCTTATTAGGGGTGAATAGGCACTAATGTTTTAGTTTCCCAAAAAGCGGGTTAATAGTTCTTCAGCTTTGGATATAGCTGCGTTTAAGTCATCGTTAATTACTACAAAGTCAAATTTACTGGAAAAACTCATTTCATCTTTTGCTTTTGCCAAGCGGCGTTCAATTTCTTCAGGAGCGTCAGTAGCTCGCTGATGCAGCCGTTCTCGAAGGGTGTCTATCGCCGGAGGCATTACAAATAGGGCAAGGGCTTTATCGCCGAATTTCTTTTTTAAATTAACGCCACCTACCACATCCACATCGAACAATACGTGGTGGCCTTTGCTCCAAATACGTTCCACTTCACTTTTCAGGGTTCCATAGTACCGACCCTCATACACTTCCTCCCATTCCACAAACTCATCAGCCGCTATTCTTGCTTTGAACTCTTCGGTAGTCAGAAAATAATAATCCACGCCGTGCTGCTCTTTTACTCGGGGAGGACGGTTGCAGGCTGAAATGGAAAACTCCAAGTTATACCCTTTTGCCAGCAACTGGCGCACGATGGTGGTTTTGCCTGAGCCCGAAGGAGCTGAAAAAATGACTAATTTACCTTCCATGGAATTGGGTTAAAGCGTGCGCACAAAAACTACAATACATTCAACAATTGCTCTTTAATTTTTTCCAGCTCATCCTTCATTTTAATTACCAACTTCTGCATATCGGAATCGTTGGCTTTTGAACCCAAGGTATTTATTTCGCGCCCCATTTCCTGGGTAATAAAGCCCAGTTTCTTACCAACATTTTCTTCGTTTCCAAGATTGTTGATAAAGTATTCGCAATGGTTGGCCAACCTAATTTTTTCTTCGGTAATATCAAGCTTTTCAATGTAAAAAATAAGCTCCTGCTCAAAGCGGTTTTCATCGTATTCATCATTTTCCGAAAGCTCTTTCAGGTTCAGGCGTAGTCGTTCCCTCACTTTAATGATTCGTTGTTTTTCGAGTGGATCAACCTGTTTAAGCAAATCCAATATAATCTGGGTTCGTTCGGTAATATCTTTTTCCAGTGCCTTACCTTCCTGAGCACGAAATTTTATGAGTTCATCCATCGCCTTTTCAATGCCATCCAATATCAACTTCCATTCGCCTTCGTCCAGTTCTTCGCGCTCTGTTTTCAGCACATCGGGTAACCGCATGATTATCTGGAGCAGTTCGGTCTTTGAGCCAATGCCCAATTCGTTGGATATTTTAGAAAGTTGCAGGTAGTAATTCTTAACAATTTCGGTATTGATAACCGAGTTGTTTTCCGCTCCGGTTACTTCGGCATACAAGCTGAAATCCACTTTACCCCGCTCCAGTCGGCGTGAAATAAGGTTCCGGACCTCAATTTCTTTTTCTCGGTAAAAACCCGGAAGGCGCGTGTTCAGGTCTAGTTGCTTGCTGTTCAAACTTTTAATCTCAATGGTCAGCTTTTTATTGCCTATTTCGCACAAAGCTTTCCCGTAACCGGTCATAGAAAGTAGCATAGTTGTTGTTTTTATGGGGCAAATGTAAGAAAAAACAATGAGTGAAGCCTATTCAAAATTTAGAACTGAAAATCTTCAGAATACCATTTTGTTAATTCTGGGTTTGAAATTTATTATTGGCACATTCTATGGAAATGAATCATTGAAGGCATCATTATATAAACTTTGCGTTATTTTTGTGTTTCCTAAAACTCATTCAATATGGCCACAATAAGGTTTTTGACCGCTTTTTTTATTCTTTCTGGTACTTTGTTTTCGTTCTCGGTTCAAGCTCAACCCAGTAAAAATGTGCTCTTCGATACCTTATGGCAAAGAGTAGCCGAATATGAATCGGATGGGCTTCCGAAATCGGCACTTGCGCTTACTGATACCATTTACCGGACTGCCAAATTGCAAGGTTTGTATCCCGATGCCATTAAAGCCTTGATGCACCAAATTAAATACACAAAACAAATAGAACCCGATCCCATTCCCGGTTTGATTCAATATGTTGAATCGGAAATAAATGGATTCCCTTTACCTGCAAAGAATATAGGGGAAAGCGTGTTGGCCGAATTGTATCAAAACCATCACCAGGAGAACCAATGGCTTATAAACGGTCGCACTCCAGCAACAAACACCTCCGTAAAAGAGATAAAGGAATGGGATAATTTCCAATTCTTATCGGCGATAAGAAAGCATTACCAAGCGTCGTTACAAAATCCGGAGCTATTGGTTGCTACAAAAATATCGGAATTTGCAGCCATTGTTGAAAAAGGCAATACGCCTGATGAACGGCCAACTCTTTATGATTTTTTGGTGAACCGCGCTTTGGATTATTTTTCAAACGATGGTACGTTATCGCAAAACCCGGCCGATGCTTTTCTGCTAAACGAATTGGAAGCTTTTGCCCCTTCAACGGTTTTTGTTGTCTTTCCATTTGAATCGTTGAGTTCCGGCAATCCGTTGGCAGAAGCGTTGCAATTGTATCAAAATTGGCTCAAAATACGGTTGGTTCGCAATAATGAAAGGCAAGCCCTTTTGTTTGCCGATTTGCAGCGGCTTGATTTTGTTAAAACCCATTCCACCCGCACCGATAAGGATTCCCTTTACTTGGCTGCCCTCAATCAATTGTTGGGCGAATTTACCGAACCCAAACGGCATGCCGAGATTACCTATCGAATAGCTGAGTATTATAATGATAACAACGGGTTGTTTCAGCACGGTGAACCCCAAACCGAAAAATACCGGAATTATTTGTTGATTGCTTGTAGGTACGCTGAAAATGCGTTGGCAGAAAGTACCGACTCCCTGTTGCAGGAAAAATGTCGGTTTTTGATCGATAACATCCAAAAGCCTAAATTATCTTTCGAATCGGAGGCGGTGATTATTCCGGATGCTGTTTTTCCGGTTTCGTTGACTTTTGCCAATGTGGAAAAAGTTTTCATCCGTGCCAACCGTGTTTCGTTGGAGCAATTGGAAAAAAACCAGCGGAATTACAATCGGAATGAATATTACAAATCGTTGGTTACTAATTCAACCCGAGCGTATTCGTATGCCTTGGATTTGCCGGTTGTAACCAATTTTAGGGAATACAGCACCGAACTGTTGGTTAAACCGTTGCCCAAAGGATATTACCTGCTTACCATCAGCAATACGGGAACATTCGATCCCGATTCGGGTGCGGTGGCTTTTCATGTGATTCAAGCTTCGAATGTAGCTTATCTGCAAAAAAGCAACAGCGACGGAAGCCAGCAATTTTATGTGGCCAACCGGGTTACTGGCACTCCCATTGCTAGTGCAATAGCCAACGTGTATCTTATTAATTACAATTACCGAAAAGGTGGAAATGGCAAGGAATTTTCCGAAAAACTACAAAGCGATAAAAATGGAATGATCGTGGTAAAAGCTTCGAACAAGAAGAATTCGGGCTCTCTGGTTTTACAGTTTATTTCAGAAAACGATACGATTCAAACCAATAACTTTTATACCTATCAGCCCAATAGGGAACAACCGCAAAAGCGCATCGATTGGTTTACCGATAGGGCGATTTACCGACCGGGCCAAATAGTCTATTTTAAAGGATTGGTTACTGAAAAAACAGGTAACACAAAACCCAATATAGTGGAAGACTTTAGCGTTGAAGTCATTTTCCGCGATGCCAATTGGCAAGAACTATCGAAACAAAACTACACTACCAATTCGTTTGGAACCTTCAATGGTTCGTTGGTGATTCCGCAAGGAATGCTTAATGGCCAATTAAACCTGCAAACTCAATTTGGAAGTAAAACCATTCAGGTGGAAGAATACAAACGGCCCACTTTTGAAGCAACGATGGATACCTTGAAAGGCCAGTACAAATTGGAACAACCGGTTGAAGTTACCGGAAAAGCATTGGCTTATAACGGTATGGCGGTTTCTGGGGCTAAAGCTTCCTGGCGCGTGGTTCGCACACCTCATTATCGGGGTTGGTGGATGCCTCAATTAAATGAACAACAGGTAGCTTTCGGGGAAGCGGTAACTGATGAAAACGGAGTTTTTCGCTTTCAATTTAAAGCGTTTTCCGGAGAAGCCTTCCCCACAAAAAACACATCGTTTACTTTCCGGATGGAAGTTTCGGTTACCGATCCTTCCGGCGAGACACAATCGGTTACCAATTATTTGACCATTGGTGGTACCTCGTTGCAAATTAACCTGGCAGCCGATGAAACCCTCGATATAAGGAAGCCCACGCCGTGGAACATTACGGTAACCAATAATTCCGGTCATGAGGTTCAGGCCAAAGTACAACTGATGGTTTCAAAATTACAGATGCCTGCCTTGCCTTTGTTGGAGCGAAAATGGCAAGCCCCCGACACCTTGCTGTTTAACAAAGCCGATTATCTAAAAGCTTTTCCCGGCTTCCTTTACAACAGCGCCGATTATTACAAAAAGCTTCCCACTCAAGGCAATGCTCAAGTAAACGAGGAATTGGAAGTGAAAGGAACGGCCTCATATTTACCTAACGATATGGAACATTGGGAACCGGGAATTTATAAGTTGGAACTGAAAGCCCGGGATACTTTTGGGGAATGGGTTTTGCAAACAAAATTTATTACAATCTTTGATGGTTCCGACAAGAAAATACCGTTTGCACAAATTGATTGGAAAGTGAACGCTCTACAAAAACTGGAGCCAGGAGCTGTAGCCAGTTTGAAAATCGGAACATCGGAAAACGTCTGGGTTTTGTACGATGTGGAATTCGATCATGCCATCCTCCATTCGAAACAAATGGCTTTAAAAAATGGAATTAAAGCGTTTACCTGGCCCGTAACGGAGGATTTGCGGGGCGGATTTGCTTTGCATGCTACCTATATACTGCAAGGACGGGTGTTTGAGCAAACCCAGGTTATTGAAGTTCCATTTACCAACAAAGAGTTGAAGATCAGTTACCAAACCTTCAGGAACAACATGCATCCGGGCGACAAGGAAGAGTGGACCCTGAAACTGGAAGGACCTAAAGGCGAAAAGGTGGCAGCCGAAATGGTAGCCTCAATGTACGATGCTTCACTGGATCAATTGGCTCCCAATACTTGGAATTTGAATTTGTATCCGGGTTATTATTATAACAACCTATGGGAGGCATCGGATTTTACAACAGCAAAAGCATTTACATTTGATGTTCAAATTAAATATTGGTATGGTCCGGTGGGTAAAACCTATGATCAACTGAACTGGTTCGATCCTAATGGCTTCTCATATAATGATGGTGCCGAATATAGATTGGGTGGTCGAAAAACTGCAATAATGAGTAAGATGAGCAAAGGAGTAGAAGAAAAAGATCTAATAATGGAAATGTCAGCCGCTCCAAAGGAATTGAATGAAATGGTAACTATTTCCGATAGAGGAAGTTTCGATAAAATGAATAACAATAAGATTCCTGAAAAAAACATACTAAGGACCAATTTCAACGAAACCGCCTTTTTTTACCCCAACTTATATTCGGATTCTACGGGAATTGTAACCATAAAATTCATTCTACCCGAAAGCCTTACCCGATGGAAATTCCAGGCTCTGGCTCACACTAAAAATTTGGAATACGGTATCACCCAAAACGAGGCTGTTGCCCAAAAGGAGTTGATGGTGCACATTCAGTCACCGCGATTTGTTACGCAAGGCGACCAGTTGATGCTTCCCTGCAAAATTGAAAACCTCACCGACACCATCCAGACCGGAAAAGTTACCTTGAATTTGGACAATCCGTTGACTGAAGCTCTATACAATTCTTTGGTAAGCGGCTCAACAATTCTTGATTTCACTTGTCAGCCAAAAGGTACCCAAACCCTGTTTTGGCCGATAGCTATTCCCGATACCATTACTGCGCTGCAATATTCTGTGGTGGCGGAATCGGAACGGTTTTCCGATGGAGAACAAAAATGGATTTCTGTATTGTCGAACAAAATATTGGTTACAGAATCGAAACCACTTTGGATAAATGGTACCGGAAGTAAAAAGTTTGCAATGGAAGGACTTGTGAACAGTGCCTCCAACAAAACCCTTCGTAACCATAGTCTTACCCTTGAGTTTACATCAAATCCAAGTTGGTATGCGGTAATCGCGCTACCTTACCTAATGGAACCGGAAACCGGTTGCAGCGAACAACTTTTTGCTTCGCTGTATGCCAATCAACTGGCAGCTTATATAGTGGCTAAGAATCCGCTGATTGCCAAGCTTTTTGCAGAGTGGAAGCGTCTGGGGACGGAACGGCCGTTCCTGTCGGTTTTGGAGCAAAACCAGGAACTGAAACAGACCATTTTGCGTGAAACCCCTTGGGTGGTGGATGCTTTAAAGGAAACCGAACAGAAACAACGCATTGCACTGCTGTTTGATGCCAACCAAATGGAAAACCGGATGCGGGAAAGCATCGGCAAATTGAAAGCCATGCAATACAACAGCGGTGCCTGGCCTTGGTTCAGCGGTATGATGGAGAGCAGGTACGTTACTCAATATTTGGTTACCGGGTTCGGCAAATTAAAACACGTTGGAGCACTTGGCTCACACGAATCGGAAGTAATGGAAATGGTAACAAATGCCATCCGTTTTCTGGACGGTAAAATGGTGGAGGATTATAATCAAATGGTTGCCGAAAAGACAAAGCCATTTATCAGTTCTTATATGGCTCAATACCTTTATATGCGCAGTTTTTATCCAGATATGGAAATGGCTAATGACACCAAAACGGCCTACGATTATTTTGCACAAATTGGCAAAAGCCTGTGGATTAAGAACGATAAGTTCACACAAGGGATGTTGGCTCTGGCATTTTACCGAACCAATGAAAAAGAAACCGCTCTAAAAATAGCTGCATCGCTGAAAGAACATTCGTTGCAGCATGAGGAAATGGGCATGTACTGGAAAGAAAATGTGGCAGGATACAACTGGAATCAGGCTCCGGTGGAGTTTCAAAGCTTGATGGTAGAAGTTTTTCATGAAATAGAACCCAATGCAACCTTTGAAAATGAATTGAAAAAATGGCTGCTTAAAAACAAACAGACCCATGCCTGGAAAACCACCAAAGCTACGGCTGATGCGATATATGCCTTTTTGAATACCGGCAGCAACTGGATTACCAGCCAACCGGAAATTGCAATAAGTGTAGGTAAAACCACCGTTACCGCCAATGAATATGCTCAACATTCAGAACCCGGTTCAGGCTATTATAAACAGGCATGGACAGCTATTGACATTAAACCGGAAATGGGCAACGTAGCTGTTCAAAGGAAAGGGGAAGGTGTTTCGTGGGGAGCATTGTATTGGCAGTATTTTCAACAGATTGATCAAATTCAATCGGCAGCTACCGGTTTAAAAGTCTCTAAGGAGCTTTTCATCGAAAAAACAACTCCTTCGGGTCCAGTGTTGGAGACCATTTCAGCCAACCATTCCGTTAATATAGGAGATAAAATCAGGGTTCGTATGTCTATTCAAACCGACCGCGCTATGGAGTTTGTGCAGCTAAAAGACCAGCGGGCCGCAGCATTTGAACCGGTGAGTGTAATTTCAGGATACCGATATGATCAGGGTTTGGGATATTACCAGGTAACGCACGATGCTTCTACTGATTTCTTTATCGATTATCTGCCCCAAGGAAGTTTTTTGGTTGAATATTCCTTGTTTGTTACCCATTCAGGTTTATTCAGCAGCGGATTGGCAACCTTGCAATGCATGTATGCCCCGGAATTCAGTGCACATTCAAAAGGATGGAAAGTTGAGGTAAAACCGTGAAATTGAAATATGATTTTTTGCATAATAAATTGAATACCGACCTAAAGGTCAATCTTTGGGTTTTGGATCATAATAGTATCTTTGCTGCGTAAAAAAGGAGCTGTGT
>DYQV01000711.1 GCA_020719105.1 Rikenella microfusus | reverse complement strand
TTGAGGTGTAGCTTAATCGTCAGGATTATTAATGAATAATCCGGGTTAAACTATTTAGCGCAATTTGCTGTCAATTTCCGATACAATTCAAAAATTGTTCCGGTCATGGTGCTCCAGGCATATTTCTTTTTTTCTTCCAGCAGGTTCTCAACAAAGTCGGCACCCCGTTGGTTTTCAAAAAAATCGATTAATTTGTCGGCAATGGCTTTGGGATTGGGTTCCACCACATAGCCAACCTTTTGGTCGGGGATAATTTCAGCCAAGCCACCTACATTGGTCACCAGCATGGGTTTTTCAAAATGATAGCCAATCTGCGTTACACCGCTTTGTGTGGCTGTTTTGTAGGGTTGGGCTATAACATCGGCAGCACCAAAATAGAGACCTACTTCCGGGTCGGGTACAAAGCGGTTGTGCATCTCAATAACGTCCCGCAAATGGTATTTATCAACCAGTTGGTTGTATTTTTCCTCATCGGAATAAAACTCCCCGGCAACAATGAGTTTCACAGGTAGTTTTCTAAACCGCACATCGGCGAAGGCCTCTATCAACCAATCCAACCCCTTGTAATCGCGTATCAATCCAAAGAATAAAATGTACCGGAATTTCGGGTCAAGATTAAGTTTTGCAAGAGCGGTTTCGCGTTCTGTTTTCGCCCCAAAGTTGTCGTACAGCGGGTGCGGACAAAAGGCTCTCGGTTTTTTGGTATCAAAAGTGTTCAAGTCGTTCAATACGCTTTTCGACATGCCAACAAAAGCATCTACACTTTTTGAGAAATAGCGTGAGAATAGCATATCACCTATCCGCCTCTCATGGGGAATAATATTGTCTAAAATAGAAATGACTTTAGTATGTTTATTTTTTCGGACAATTCGGGCAATGGTTCCAAAACAGGGGGCCATAAACGGCAGCCAATATTTGATAATCAGTAAATCAGGCTTCTGCTTTTTAATTTTTCGGCCTACTTTAATCCAATTAAACGGATTGATGGAATTAACCGATTGTTCAATCTTTAGGTTGTTTGGAGCTTCCCAATCGGCATATTGGGTTTTGCCTGGGAAAAGAAAGTTTGGATATTGCAGGGTAAATGTTTCAATGGAAACCGTGGCACCTTCTTCATGAAATGCTTTGGCCAGCCTTTCGTTATAAACGGCCAAACCTCCCCGGTAAGGATAGGCAGTGCCTAATATGACAATGCGTTTTATCATTGGTGGTTGCTATTTGTTTGCAAAAATAGGATTAATAGCGAGAAGTTAATCAGGGCAACCGCAATTAAAAC
>DYQV01000710.1 GCA_020719105.1 Rikenella microfusus | reverse complement strand
TTAACAAGGTTTAAAGCAATTGTTGTTATGCCATAGTTGCGCATTTATTAAATTACTTTCATTAAAGAGGAAAATTTGGCAGATTGGCTGCTTTATGAAAGGAATTTTATTGGAAATGTTTATTCCAATGTAACTTTGGAACCGTATCTTCGACAAATATACTACAATAGACATTAGGTGGATAGCGACGAAGCAATAATACAGATTAAAGAATTTCAGCCTTTGATTCGAAAGGTTTGTTTGATGTATGCTCAAAACAGGACAGAATCGGATGATATGTTTCAGGAGATATGCATACAAGCTTGGCGAGCTTATCCACAGTTTAAGGGGGAATCAAAATTTTCGACCTGGTTGTATCGGGTTTCAATTAATACGGCAATATCATGGATACGAAAAGAAAAGAAACATAGGCTCTGGGACAGGGAAAATGAGAGAATTTTTGGAATTTATGACGATACTCCCTTTTATGTGGAGGAGGAAAGAAAAGAGCAGGCGGAATCGCTGCATCGTGCAATCAAAAAACTCAACGATATAGATAGGTCTTTGGTGTTAATGTATTTGGAAGAATTGGCTTATGCTGAAATTTCTGAAATTTTGGGGCTCACTGTGAATAATATAAAGGTAAAAATGAACCGGGTTAAAAAACGGTTAAAAAAGCTAATGGAAAATGATGGATGAATTGAATGAATTAAAACATGCCTGGAAAACAATGGCTGATTCCCGAACCGTTAACGAATATTCGGTGGAAGAAATCAGGAAGATTGTGAAAGGCCGTTCGAACAATGAACTATTAAAAATTAGAAGAAAAATAATTATTGAATGGACCATGGCTTTATTGCTATCGCTTTTTTTGGTCTTGTTTATTTACTTTTTTAATCCCAGTGATACTCCCTTTGCTTTATTGTTGGTAACCATTATTTTAGCAATTAGTTTTGTACCTTATATTAAGGTTATCCGGTTGAAGTACTCAAGGCATCCTGATTTAAAAACCTATCTCACGGAATTTATTATCCGTTTTGAACGGTTGATAAAACAATATGTACAAATGGCTGCTATTTTAATACCAATTGCTGGTGCAGGTGGTTTTTTGCTTGGCATACACAGTACAGCAGCCCAATCCAATTGGGATGTTTTTTTTATATTTCGAAATGTGGTCCTTGCCTTACTGATTTTAGTCGCAGTTTCATTTACAGGGTATTGGTTGCAAAAGCGTTATTTTACATGGGTTTATGGGAAAAACATTCAGCGACTGCGCGATTGCTTGAATGATTTGGAAGA
>DYQV01000166.1:1484-5978 GCA_020719105.1 Rikenella microfusus | reverse complement strand
AAATTCCTCGACGATTACCACAAACTTAACGGTTAACAGATGCTTATCAAGATTTATCCTGAGAATCCGAATGACCGTGAAATTCAAAAAGTAGTTGATATATTGAACAACGGTGGGGTTATTATTTACCCAACCGATACGGTTTATGGTATTGGATGCGATATTAACAATCCGAAAGCAGTGAATCGGGTTGCCAAAATCAGAGGGATAAATCTTGAAAAAGCTAATTTTTCTTTTATTTGTTTCGACCTAAGCCACATTGCCGATTACACTAAAAATGTTCCGAACGATGTGTTTAAATTGATGAAACGGAATTTGCCAGGACCTTTTACTTTTGTATTGGAAGCCAATAACAACGTTCCAAAAATATTTAAAGCGCGAAAAAAGACCATCGGTATCCGTGTACCCAATAACAACATTATCCGTACGTTGGTTAAGCAATTGGGGAATCCCATTTTGTCAACTTCCATTCACGATGAGGATGAAATTTTGGAATACTCTACCGATCCGGAATTAATTCACGAAAAATACGAATGGTTGGTTGATGCAGTAATTGATGGCGGTTATGGTGATAACGAACCATCAACCGTGGTTGATTGTTCAGCCGATGGGTATGAAATTCTGCGTCAAGGAAAAGGGGAATTGCTGTTTTAAGGTTTTAGCCCTGTCTCAAAAAATCAACAACGTTTAATTCGTTTTAACTTATTCTTCCATTTAAAAAGGAGTCCTATTTCAGGCTCTGGCAACTCTTCCAAATACTTTGCTCCCCGCTTTAAATAACCATTTACAAAAGAACCAGAGGTCATTCCCCATTTCATTAAAAAGGTATCGCTTCCTTTATTCTTTTTAACCCTCCTGGTTGATTTAGAACCAAAATGATACACTTTACTTTTTCCAATACCTTTAAAAATGCGCACCCCAGCCATCCAGAGCTTCATCGATAAATCGGGGTCGGAATACATTCCCGGTGAAAACTCAATGCTCATGCCCCCTACTAAATCCCACAAATCAATCGGCATTATAATAGGTGGCCAAGTGCTTCCTGACCAATCCTCTTTAGAGAGCGTATCAAATTCGCTAAGCAACAATGCTTCTTGAAAATTCTCTAAATTATTCCCAAAATTTTTAACCACCACACAAGGATTCCCGGTATCGGTAGGTTCAATCATGGTTCCTGAAAGTATAAAATTAGGGTGTCCAATGGCACCTATTTCCTCTTCCAATGCTTTATCCCAATTGGGCAATATATACATGTCGTCGTTCAGGTAAACCACGTATTTGGTTTGAATAAGCGATCGGCAACTGTTTAACCCATAACAAATTCCCAAATTTTTAGGACTATAAACATAATCTAAATCTGGCTGCGATTCAACCCAAGGCAAAGTACCATCCTTTCCTTCATTAATTATAATAATTATCTGATGAGTGAAAAAACTGTTTTTCCGAATACTTGCCACACAAAATTTTATGTATTCCAGATTGTTCCATGTCGGAATCAGTAATGAATACTTATAATCGGCAGCTTGGTTACGTTGCACTTTTTTAATAGATTGTATCATGAGTTTAATTCTTTTTGGATTAAGGGCGCTTTAACTTATTTCAACTTAAAACGAAAAGGCAGATAGGACCTGCTTTTTTCTTTTTTTTGAAGTTCTATCATTTTTACATACTTTAAAAAATTCTCGTGGCTATTTATAATACAAACCACAAAACCATAATATCCATCGAGAAAACCCAGTTTAAAAAAATAATTGCGTACAAACCGCCAGAATGGATTCACCAATGCCTGAATTACTCTTACTTTCCTTCCTTTTTTGATACTATTGATTGCACTTATTGTTGAAAATTTGTTAGCTTGAGCTATATGGTCACTAATTGAACTGTAGGAGTAATGCAATAAATTACCTTTTAAAAAAGTTTCAGTACCATTGACCTCCAATTCAAACCGATCGTGAGGATTTTCCCCACCCCATTTTCCTTTTTTCCTGTTCCAAAGGCGAAGTTTCCTATCGGGATACCAACCACTGTGGAAAATCCACTTACCACAATAGTTATTTAATCGGTTAAAAGTATAGCCATCGAACGCAAAATGTTGTATTATTAGTTTTATATTGTTTCTTAGTTCCACGGATAATGCTTCATCGGCATCTAAGGAAAGTACATAATCATAAGTAGCTAAACTGGCGGCATAATTCTTTTGTTCAATATACCCTTCAAATGGGTGGGTTATAAATTTAACGTCATATTCAAGGCATATCTGTTGCGTTTTGTCTGTTGAAAAGGAATCGACAACTAAAATTTCATCGGCAATTTCGAGGACCGATTCAATACACCTACCTATATTTTTTTCTTCATTGAATGTTATTATAACCACTGATAGCTTATCCATTATTCCGATTTTGATGAAAAAACAAACAACGTATAAAACAAAATATAAAAAGTAACACCTGCCTGTGTTTCAAGGGTATCCTCGTTAAGCATACTCAAAAATATAATTACCAGAAAGGCTACTGATACAAAACTATTTTTATTAGGAGAATAATATCCCGGAAGGAACATGCTTACCAATGCTAATAGAAAACCCACAAAACCGAAGGTTACAAAAAAAGTGATGAATTGGTTATGTGCCCGAAGTCGATTTTTTACATCTAACTTTGAATGCAATTGATTGTATGCCACTTTATATTCCTGGTTTAAATCGCCGGTGCCTACACCAAACAAAAAGTTCTTTTTGATTATTAACGCCGCTCCTTTCCAATATTCCATTCGCTGTGCCACTGATTTAAAATTGGCATTTCCCGTTCTGGCGTACATATCCAATTCCCAAATTATATCATAAACCTTTGTGTAAGGAATAAAACGGCTTCTATAAACACAACTGGCGTATCCTTGCTCAATCATTTTAATGTCTTCTGCATTTAAGGCCATCAACCCATCGTAATCTTTTGGCAATCCTTTTGATGCCAAATACCTTATTAACGTTGACCTAATAGGATAGCCATTGGCATCTATACCTTTATTGGGGATGTTACTCAATGTTGGCCAAGTTTCCGATAATTCTTTATTGCATACCAAAACGTTAACATAATGGCCGTTTTCCTTAATTTCAGATAGGGTATCATTGCGATATAAATTACCTCGCGGAGTATGTGTAGGCAGTTCAGAAAACTTAGGGTTTGAGGTAAAATAAAAATCATAGCAAACTTTCCCAACAAGCGATAAACTAAAAATAAGAATCACACCAAGAATTGACCAACCTGTTGTTTTGAGGTAATTCCATTTTATTTTTTGATAATAAAAAAAGAATAAAAAATTGATAAGGATAAACAGTATAATCCAACTTGTAATGGACTGAAGTATAACCAGAAATAGTAAAAACCACACAAAAAGTAAGAAGAATCCAAAACTGATCCAGTGTTGTTGATTTTGATAGCTTTTTAAAATAAAATAACTGGTTAATACCATTGAAAAAACAATCATAAGACCAAACCGGATATGGGAAATAAATATTGAAGTTTCCCGAATATCGTTATAGGGATAGTTGTATATACCGGTTAAAATGGCTACCGTTACTACCGTTCCTGAAAACACAGCAAAAAGGAAAAACTTAAAAATAAGTTCCACCTCTTTTTTGGATAATGCATTGGAAGTCCCTATTACAAGGGGAAAAAGTATAAGTGGAAGCTTTATTTTAATGTCATGAATGGCGTAATCCAAATTATGGGTATTAATAAGCCAAAGCAAATGTATCAAAGGTAAAATGAGAAAAAACCACAGAATCCGGTTGTTTTTAAAACGTTGAAACTTTTCAGACCAATTGCCTTCAATAACCCAGTTGAAAAATAGTAAAAATTGTGAAAAGCCAACCAAAAAAGGAGAGAGCGGTAATCCTAAAACAAGTAATAGTAATGAAAAAATAAGAAGATTCTTTCCTATTAAAACTTTATAAAAATCCTTAATTGAAATGGCTTTAATTAATTGCATGCTCTCTTTTAATAAAACACAGTAACATAACCTGTCACGGGTTCATAGGTAATGGAGCCACTTTGAGGTGTAATCACATAAAAATAGGTTCCGGGTTTAACCATAGTACCATTAGGCAACCTTCCATCCCATACTATTTGTTCAGTTCCTGACCTGCTAAAAACCCGATTTCCCCAACGGCTATATATATCGATGGTAAAAAGAGTTACTCCATTGGAGGTAACTATAAATTGATCGTTAATAAGATCGTTATTGGGTGTGAAAACATTGGGAACCATAAAAACATCGGATATAACAATATTTTCACTTATGGAATCGGTGCAATTATTTATATCGGTTACTTTATGCCAAACAGTATATGGGCCCGATTCTTTATATTTATATTGAAACAAAGTTGTGTCGGAGGTAAAGCTGTTCCCATCGCCAAAATCCCAATAATACCTTTTAGCAGGATTGGAAAATATTGAAGTATCAATAAACAGACGGGTATAGCTGGAATAGGAAACGGAA
>DYQV01000166.1:0-1384 GCA_020719105.1 Rikenella microfusus | reverse complement strand
AATACAAACATAAAAAATTATATGCTCAACCAAAACAGAATTGGTATGAACTTCTGAATTTATTTTACTAAAACCTAAATAGGTAACCTACTATTAAAAAGCCTTTAAAAAAAGAAAACACTAGTTAATTATTGTTTAAATATTCCGGGTTAACTTCTGAACTACTTTAAAACTACTAAAAAACTCTTTGGCAATAACCCGAATCACTGTGTAGGAAGGAATTGCCAAAACCATCCCTCCTATACCAGCCATACTTCCGGCCATTAATATTACCAAAAATATTTCCAAAGGATGGGCATTCACACTATTGGAATAAATCCACGGTTGAAAAATACTTCCATCCAAAATTTGAATAATTACAAAAACCAGTAACATATAACCTACTAAAGGCAACAAAGCAGTTTCAAAAGGTAAATTAATATTGGTTGCTACCCCTATAGCTATACTAAACGCGGCACCAATCCATGGACCTACATAAGGAATAACATTCAATATTCCTGAGAACAAACCGCAAATTATGGCATGATGGAACTCAATGCCCACCAACCACAAACCAAAAGTAACCAATGTCATAATAATAAATACATCCAATAGAATTCCCGCCAAATAACGGGATAATAATACTCTGATTTTATGCAAAATATTCTCCACTTCAACAATATGTTTGTCGGGTACCAATGCCATAATTCCATCGTTAAATAAATTGGCATCCTTTAAAAAGAAAAAAGTTATAAACGAGATGGCGAAAAAAGCAACCAAAACACTACCAATCATGGAGGTTAAACGGGCAAAAAGATCGGAAAAGAAATCGGGATTTATTAAAACCGCAAATTTATCTTGAATGATATCAATTATTGAAGTTTCTGAGTTTACTGCCCCTATTTTGATTAAAAAGGGTTGCATTTTTTGCAAAGGCAGTTCCAATTGAGTAATCAACTGCGTAAAGTCAATATCCGATAACTCATTGGCTTCCGATAAAATGATGGGGGTAAAATATCGAAAAAAAAGACCAATAAAAACCCAAAATAGGACCAATGTAATTGCTGCACATAAAGATCGGGGAAGAATAAACCGTCGGAATTTAATTCGCTGCAGCGCATTAATAATTGGTTGGCCCAATATTGAAAGTGCCGCCGAAATCATTATATAGGATACAATGGATAGGAAAATCCAAATGGCATAAATAAATACAGCTACCCCTAAAAAAATAATTAAATTACGTATTCGTTTATCCATAATATTAAAGCAAAATAACTAGCTAAAATTAGCAATAAATGTTAATTGCTTACTATTTATTCATCAACAATTGATTTAGGTATTTTATGTTAGATATTTAACCCGCTTTATTCATACCTGAGCACAGCGAAAGGTGTGAATGTGCGAT
>DYQV01000165.1:3710-5979 GCA_020719105.1 Rikenella microfusus | reverse complement strand
TATTGAGGTGTAGCTTAATCGTCAGGATTATTAATGAATAATCCGGGTTAAAAGTGAATTGCTTACAATTTCTCAATCGATTGAGTGATTTGCCTTTTCAAATCGCTCAATTTGGGTGATAATCTTCTCAACCCAGAGAGTCTTGGATTGCACAATTTTTAACAAACCCACTTTCAGAAAGTATCAAAAACCAATATTTTACTTATTTTCGGGCAAAATAAATTTCAAATGGTGGAGCAATCTGAGGATATTGGATTTAAAAAAATTGAGCTGGAAGCTTTAATTAAAAGCAAAAACCCAGCACTTTTAAAAGCAATACCACGCTTTGTTTTAAAAAAGTTGAAGCGCATACTGCATTTAGATGAAGTAAATACAATCCTTCAGGAAAACTACAAGGAAGATCCTTATACGTTTATTGAAAAAGGGTTGGCCATGTTTGGAGCTAAGATTGTAGTTGAAGGTACGGAAAATCTACCAGAAAATAAACGGTTGCTGTTGGTTGCCAATCACCCCTTGGGAGGGTTGGATGGGTTGGTTTTTATGAAAACCATACACGACATTTATGGGGATTTGCGGTTTCCGGTTAACGATTTTCTGTTGAATTTACCCAGCCTAAAAAAGATTTTTCTACCCATCAATAAACATGGGGTCCACAGCCGTGATTCGTTTCAAGCCATCGACCAGGCTTACCGTTCTGAATTGCCCATTCTTTATTTTCCGGCAGGATTATGCAGCCGGAAAATCAAAGGTAAAATAGTTGATCTGGAGTGGAAGCGAAGCGTTGTAACCAGTGCCATTAAGCACCAACGTGATGTTGTTCCTGTTTTTATCCAGGGCAGAAATTCTAACTTTTTTTATAACCTGGCCAATCTGCGCAAAACACTCCGGATTAAAGGCAACATTGAAATGCTTTATTTAGTAGATGAAATGTTCAACCAAAAAGGCCAACAGATTGTTATACGGTTCGGAAAACCAATTTCGTGGGAAACATTCAATAATGCAAAATCAACTGCCGAATGGACTGATTTTGTTAGACAAAAAACTTACGAAATGGAGTATTTATAACACTTTTTAAAGTAAAGTGATAGTATTTTGCCTGTTTTATTAAAATGAATTACTAATTTTAGCCAAATTGATAGCAAATTATGGAACCGATTATTGAGGCTGTTGACAAATCATTATTAGAAAAAGAATTAACGCCGGATAGGTTTGTCAGGAAGACTAATTTTGGAGATAACGAAATTTACATTTTTACCCATTCCGATTCCCCGAATTTAATGAATGAGGTGGGTCGTTTGCGGGAAATCACTTTTCGGGAAGCCGGTGGTGGAACCGGAAAGGCAATTGATATTGATGAATACGATGTAGCTGAAAGACCTTACAAACAACTGATAGTATGGAGCCCTTCGGAAAAAGAAATATTGGGCGGCTACCGTTTTATCGTTTGCAGCGAGGCTCCCATGGATTCTGCTGGGAACCCAATTTTGGCCACTTCAAAACTATTTCATTATTACGATGAGTTTAAAACCAATTATTTACCCTATTTAATAGAGCTTGGACGATCGTTTGTGGTTCCGGCTAAGCAGGCAACTCAATCGGGCAGAAGGGGTCTTTACACCCTTGATAATTTGTGGGATGGCTTGGGAGCTTTGGTGGTAGATCACCCTGAGGCTAAGTATTTTTTTGGTAAGGTAACCATGTACACCCATTATAATGCCGTAGCGCGGAATATGATTCTTTACTTTATGAACCTTTATTTCGGAAATAATGATCACCTGATTAAGTTGATTAACCCGTTAGATTTGAAATTTGATGTGGCCACTCTTTCAAAAATATTTTCGGGTAAAAACTATGAGGAAGATTACAAAACTCTTTCGAAAAATGTACGTGAATTAGGTGCTAATATTCCACCACTAATTAATGCTTATATGAATCTTTCGCCTACTATGAAAGTATTTGGGACCAGCATCAATCCATATTTTGGAGATGTTGAAGAAACCGGAATACTCATTACTATTGAAGATATTTATAAAACTAAAAGCGAACGGCATGTTGATACTTACTCTTCGATGAAAGGAAGAATTAGTTAATAAATAAAAAAGGCCAGTGTTCATCTGGCCTCTTGTATTTATTTTATTTGACATTAATAAGCGCGCTCATTTTTTCCCTCAATATAATTTATAAACGATGTGGTAACTACTTTATTTCCTCCTGGAGTTGGATAATTGCCCGTAAAATACCAGTCTCCCGGATGATTCGGGCAAGCAAT
>DYQV01000165.1:1517-3610 GCA_020719105.1 Rikenella microfusus | reverse complement strand
GTCGTTCCCCGAACGATGCTATCATCTATAATAACTAAATTATCAATCCCCGGGCGGATGGTACCATAAGTTATATCATACACATGCCCCACTAAATCGTCGCGGCCTTTATCGGCCGAAATAAATGTTCGGAGTTTAACATCCTTAATAGCTACTTTTTCAGCCTTGGGGCGTAAAGCAATAATTCTTTTGAGTTCTTCGGGTGTTATATCTTTTCCTTTTTCAAGTATCAACCGTTGTTTTTCTTCAAGCAGCCAATCTTCCACCCCTTTTATCATTCCATAAAATGCCGATTCAGCCGTATTTGGAATGAAAGAAAACACCGTGTGTTCAATATCATAATTCACTGCTTTTAAAATATCAGGTACAACGAGCTCACCAAGCTTTTTACGTTCTTTATAAATATCTTCATCGCTACCTCTCGAAAAATAAATCCGTTCAAAAGAACAAGCCGTATTTTTTCCGGGTATTCGCACCACTTCTTCCAATACCTGCCCCTCTTTTTTAATGATTAAGGCATGACCGGGTTTAATTTCATGTACATCCTCTATATTTATATTCATTACCGTTTGAATGGCAGAACGTTCTGAGGCAGCAATTACAAATTCTTCATCTTTGTGATAAAATGCGGGCCGGATGCCATTCGGATCGCGAAAAACAAAAGCATCGCCATGGCCAATCAAGCCGGCAATAACATAGCCGCCATCCCAGTATTTACTTGCTTCTTCCAATATCTTTCTAACATCAAGGCGCTTGGCAATAAGCTCGGAAATTTGTCGGTTGGTATAGCCCTCATTTTTGTATTGGCGGAATAACCGTTGGTTTTCTTCATCCAGAAAATGCCCAACTTTTTCAAGTATAGTAACAGTATCGGAATAATCTTTAGGGTGCTGGCCTAATTCCGTTAAGTGTTTAAACAATTCATCAACATTGGTAAGGTTAAAGTTCCCGGCAATTACCAGGTTGCGCGATTTCCAATTATTTTCACGCATTACCGGATGAACGTTTTCAATGTTATTTCTTCCAAAAGTCCCATACCGTAAATGGCCAAGTAGTATTTCTCCGGCAAACGACAGGTTTGCCTTAGCATATTCCGGATCATTCAATAATTCCTGGTTTCCTTCACACTCAACGGTCATCCGTGAGTTAATCTCGGCAAAAACATTTACAATGGGAGTGGGGGCGTTCGATCGGGAACGGTTCAAATACTTAGATCCCGGTTGATTATCCAATTTCAGCGATACCACCCCAGCCCCATCCTGTCCACGGTTGCGCTGTTTTTCCATCATCAAATACATTTTATTTATTCCAAATCGCCAGGTGCCATATTTTTCCTGATAATACGATAAAGGTTTTAATAAACGTATCAGCACAAAACCACATTCATGTTTAATTGGATCACTCATTTTTTATATTTATTTTGTTTGTTCTTTACACGGTAACATAAAACCATTCAGAGATTTCAATTCTATTAATTGGAGTGTTAAATTCTCCTCCAAGTATTCCATTGGCAATGATTGAAAAGGGAATGAAAAAATAGTTCTATTTTTCAACAGGTTCAAGCTTAGGATAGTTAATTTTTGATTTTACGATATACGAATTGGGGAAGTTCTTTTTTACCAGATGATAAAACTCGAAGGCTTCGTTTTTGTTTCTATAATCCCCAACCCTCAATTTAAAATAAGGTGCTTGGTATTCCGTATAAATAAGCTTTGAATTGAATTCTGGGAATGCAATCATAAATTCCTGACTTATTTCATTTGCTTTGTCGCGGGCATTCTGTTCCGACCCCGAATAAAGTTGTATCCGAAACCCTTCCAATCCTTCCTTTTCTTTGATACGGTTGCTTTTCTCCAACAATATCATTAATGAGGGATCCTGATAAATTTGAATGGTTCCACCTGTGTTTTTGTCCTGAATTAGCATCAAGAGATCATTTGTTATTAAGGTTGAATCCTCAGAATAAACCTGACTATAGCACTTTGGAACAAATGGAATGAATACAACAAGAATAAAAATCAATTTAACAAACATCCCTTACTTTATTTAGTGGCAAAGATATTAATTTTTTCAAATAGGAATAATCCAATTTT
>DYQV01000165.1:0-1417 GCA_020719105.1 Rikenella microfusus | reverse complement strand
TTAATCCAATTGCGTATTAATAGATAGAACTGGAATGGGAGAATGGTTAACCATTTGCTGTGCTGAAGGTTCTCCAAAAAAAAGATTGGAACGCTCGCTTTGATCAATCATTACGGTTATTAAATCGGCATCGTTCATTAAGGCATATTCAATAACCATATCAGATAAACTTTTTCCTTTCAGTGATTCGCGAACGCAGGTAACTTTCCTACGTTTTAAATAAGCCATCACTTGATCAGTATATTCGTTCAGTGTTTTACGGGTAGCTACTTTATTGTCTTCCCTAATATCAATAACATGCAATTCAGCACCAAAAATAAGTGCCAATTCTGTTACAAAAGGAACCTTATGCCTGCTTTCTTTGCTAATATCAATGGGCATAATAATTTTTTTAACCATCCGTGAGGGAAAGCTACCACGTATTGTAAGAACGGGAACCGAAGCATTGCTAACTATGCGGAATGCATTGCTACCTACCCACCGCTCCTCGAACCCAGAAACGCCATGCGTTCCCATTACAATCATCTCGGCATCACCATACTTTGCCTGATGACATATTTCAGTATAAATCCGGCCTTCACGGATTCGATATTCAAAGTCACCGACTAATTCTTTTTTGTAAAGCTGAATGATGCGGTCGAAATTATCCAGAACACCCGACTTAAGCACTTCATCAAAATCGCGCAGATTGAAAGAAGCATCGTAATCGGCATTTTTACGCTTCACATGAATTAAACGAATACCACTCGACAAATGATTGGCTATCATTATGGCATGTTCCAAGGCATTAATAGAGTCGTTTGAAAAATCGATGGGTACCAATAAATGCTTCATGCACTGAATTTTGACATAAAGATAGAGAATTGATTACAATTCTACTTTATTTGTGGTGTCTATCAATAACACTTTATTAAAAAATAGATAGTGTACATCGAGGCTGCCTTTAAAAGTAACTTCAAACGACTTCGACTGAATTTTCTTTAGCACACCTCGGCCAGCAGTTAAAAGGCTATTAAAACTTACATCGATTTGAAGGTGGGTTAAAAACACCTTATTGGCAGGTATGGTTAAATTTTCAGGAACAATTAATTTTCCAAGAAAAACTCCTTCAACAAAAACATCAATATCGGTTTTTTTAATAGTTAATGAACTGCGGTTGGGATTATCCAGCTCCAGTTCTGTATTAATGGTTATGCCAAACCCTTTTGATTCTGCAATACTAAAGCTAACCACCCGAGTTACTTTGCAAGGTTTAACAGGGGTACAGCTTGTAAAAAAAGCCGCTGCTACAATAAAAACTATCCAAAGGTTGGCTGATTTGCAGAAACTCATAGCTGTTAGATTTTGGTTTGTAAAATTTTGCTTTTAACCCGGATTATTCATTAATAATCCTGACGATTAAGCTACACCTCAATAT
>DYQV01000709.1 GCA_020719105.1 Rikenella microfusus | reverse complement strand
CAAGGTGATAACCTGAAAGCATTGAAGGCATTGCTCCCAACTTATGCAGGAAAAATTAAGTGTATTTACATTGACCCTCCATATAATACTGGAAATGAAAAGTGGGTATACAATGACAATGTAAGTAGCCCGATGCTAAAGGAATGGCTGGGCCAAGTGGTAGATAAAGAAGATATGACACGCCACGATAAATGGCTTTGTATGATGATGCCCCGTCTAAAATTGCTTCGCGAATTATTGAGCGAAGACGGAGTAATTTTTATTTCCATAGATGATAATGAAGTTCAGAGTTTGAAAATATTGATGGATGAAATTTTTGGAGAACCAAATTTTATTAGTTGTATTGTTTGCCAGCTCAATCCAAGAGGTAGAACGCTTGATAAATATCTGGCAAAAACTCACGAATATGTTTTACTGTATGCAAAGAACAATGAAGAAAACGAAGTTATAAACTTACTGGACAAGGAAGGCAAAGCAGTTGAACATTACTCTAAAAAAGACGAGAATGGTGAATACAGAGAATTAGAATTGAGAAACCGTAATCCCGTATTCACAAGAGAAAACAGACCTAATCTTTACTTTCCAATTTATATAAATCCGAAAACCGGAAAAGTTTCTTTGGAAAAGTCAAAGGAATTTTACGAAACATCAATTCCAATAAACTCAAATAACGAGGACAGTTGCTGGACTTGGGGGAAAACTAAAGTTGAAAAATATTTAGATTTACTAATTGGTAAGCAAGTAAGCACAGGAATTTGGAGAGTTTTTAGAAAAGATTATTTGTTTGATGCTGATGGAGAAATAGCAAGAACGAAAGCAAAGGCACTTTGGACAGAAAAGGAAATAAATAATGAAAACGGAAAAGAGATTGTTAAAGAAATTTTCGGCAATTCTCCATTTGATTTCCCTAAATCCGTTGAATTACTAAAAAAGATAATCCGACTTGGAAACGGTGATGACAGTATTGTCCTTGACAGTTTTGCAGGTTCAGGAACGACCGCACACGCAGTTTTAGACCTAAATAAGGAAGATGGGGGCAATCGTAAATTTATTTTGGTAGAGATGGAAGAGTATGCAGACAAAATAACAGCCGAAAGAATTCGGAGGGTAATCAAAGGAGTAAAAACTGCAAAGAATGAAAAATTAAAAAAAGGAGCTGGCGGAACATTCAGTTACTTTGAGTTAGGCGAAACCATAGAAATGGAAAACTTACTTAAAGGGAAGAACCTTCCTTCGTTTACAGAGTTTGCCCGCTATCTTTTTTACACTGCCACAGGCG
>DYQV01000164.1 GCA_020719105.1 Rikenella microfusus | reverse complement strand
TGAATAAAGCGGGTTAACGGATATTATTTAACATTAGTAACCGACAAAAAATATGAGATTCTTCGCTATCGCTCAGAATGACTGTCTTTGCAGTATGTAACAAGGAAGGAGGGGGTAAGCGGCGGCGAAGCCGCCGCTTACCCCCTCCTAAAAATACTAAACCACTGTCATTCTGAGCGTAACGAAGTGTAGCGAAGAATCTCATATCAAATATTAATATTAGCGGTTAATACTGATTATTTATATAAATGTTAGTAATTTAAAGTTTAAGCCTTCGAAAGAACTCCCAAAGAACAATTCCTACACTTACTGAAATATTAAACGAATGTTTAGTTCCAAATTGAGGAATTTCAATACAAGAAGAACTTGCATCCACCACATCTTGAGCCACACCATGAACTTCATGGCCAAAAATTAGGGCATATTTATTTTTTGAATCTACCTGAATGCATTCCAAACTGATACTTTTTTCGGCTTGTTCAACGGCCATAACTATATAACCCATTTTTTTGAGGTGAGTAATGGCATCTAAAGTTTCAGAAAAATATTCCCAATGAACAGTTTCAGTGGCACCTAAGGCTGTTTTATGAATGTCTTTATTGGGAGGGGTTGCTGTTATTCCGCACAAATAAATTGACTCAAGGCAGAATGCATCTGCTGTGCGGAATACTGAACCAATATTGTTAAGGCTCCGTACATTATCTAATACAATAATGATGGGTGTTTTTTCAGATTGTTTAAATTCTTCAACACTCTGGCGTCCAAGTTCCTCGTTTTTTAATTTTCGCATCATCAAACTTTATATCTTACCAATCAACGGGTTTTCGACGAACCGGCATTGACATGCATCTGGCTCCACCGCCACCACGAGCCAACTCAGAACCATCAATGGTAACTACATATTTACTGTAATCAGTTAGTTGTATTGTTTTTTTTAAAACATCGCGAGCTTTGATAATTTCAAATCCATGCTTATTCATTTCTTCCATAGTATAAACATTTCGCTCATAGCCAATAACTTTTCCTGGGCCCAGAGCAAAAAAGTTAGCTCCGCTATGCCATTGTTCCCGTTCCTGTGTCCAGGGATCTCCCTGTCCCCCGCAAAAAACAGGTTCTAAATCAATACCTAACTCTTTAAGAGCAGCTAATAGATTAGAGACAGTGCTAATTTTCACTTTTTCTCCTTCCAGATTAATATGTACCGTACGATACTTATTCGGTTGGAGAATAATCGGTTCAAACACCATGCACTTATTTACATCTAAAAAAGTGAAAACCATATCAAGATGGATAAATGATTCCGGGGAATCAGGTAATTCTTGAACAATAATGTGTCTTATATTGCCTCGGGTTTTAAATTGTTCCAATATAAAGTCAATTCCCTGAGATGAGGTTCGAACCCCAGTACCAATTAAAAGAATATCATGTCTGGCTACCAAAACATCGCCACCCTCGATAGTGATTTTTGCATTGTAATTTTCGAAACGTGCTGGATTTATGGTTTTTGTATAAAAAGCTGGATGATGATTAAAAATAGCTTCCATTATCCGTGTTTCCCTTTCTCGTACAGGGCTTGCCATTTTTCCAATAAGCACTTTTTGATTAATAGCCATGGAAGCATCGCGCATAAAGAATAAATTATGCAACGGACGCAAAGAATATCTATCGATATCAAAAAAGCGGGTAAGATTATCTTTTTTCATTACCACTCCTTCAATTAATTGCCGTGTGAGTTCCTTATTGCTAAGAGATAATAGATAATCACGGCTTTCTGTCACCAACTCAAATTGAAATATTTCATCAATCAGTTGGTTTTTAATTGCATCATTGGATAGTATTTCAGTGAGCAAATCGCGCAACTCAAATACTTTGGCTTGCTTATTTATTACACCTTTAAATTGGCAGTACTCTTTTTGTGCAACCGAAACATTTAGAATATCGCTGTATAAAGCCCGTTCTGCATTTTTTGGTGTCATATTTTCAACCTCTTGACCCGGAGTATGCAAAATTACGGCTTCTAAATCTCCTATTTCGGAAGAAACCTGCACTTGTATATTTTCCATAACTTACTATCGTATCATTTCTAATTATTCAATGAAAGAACTATCTTTTGGTTGTTTTTTTTCAAAGGTTTGGTTCACTATTTTTCCCGCATCAAATTCAACCGTATTTACTAATTTACCCTCTTGATTATAAAAATTCCAAACTCCATGTTTTTGTCCTTCAGAATATTCGCCCTCATAAAAGATTTGTCCGTTTTCGTGATAAACCAATGTTTTACCCGTTCTTAGTCCTTTTTTAAAGAAGCCCTGACTCCAGATTTCCCCATTCTCATAGTAAAAAATCCATTTGCCATCCTTAATATTTTCTTCAAATTCACCCTCCAATTTCTTTTTACCGTTGGAATAATATTGTATTTCTTTAATTAGAATTTGAGCCCTGTCTTGATTTTGATAATATTTGGCTGTTTTAGTTTTTCCATCGTCAAACTTTTCTTCAATTACTAGTTTGGTTCCCTTATTACAACTAACGAAAAGAATTCCATGAATCAAGATAACCCAAAACCAATATTTTAGTCTAATATGTATCATTTTTATGATTTGTTAAGTGTAAATTTTTTTGTGCGCAAAAATCATAAATAGTTATTTGGCTATCCATTTAATTGAAAGAAGATAAATGAATAGAATGCCCACAAAAATAGTAAAACTGAAACCAAAACATCAATAAAAATCAGTTGCATTGATGAAATCCTTTTGCTTAGCAGTAAAACAGAGATAAGAATCCGTAGTGGAAATTGCAGGAAGAAGAATGAAAATATTTTAATGGAATAAGGATTAAGTTCTACTGCTTTCTGAATGTTGCCCCGCACTATTTCGGAGAAGGCACGGGAAAGGCCAGTACTGGCAACCGGAGTGGAATAATATGATTTAATTGGATAGGGAATTCCCGAAGCAGAAAAAATGCCGGAATAAATCATAATTAGAATTATTATTCCGGCAATTAGGGCATTTACTTGCAAATAAGGAGATTCATGAATGGAATCAATTAACTGTTTACTTTTCACTTTCATCCATCTTTTCTTCTACCTTTTTTGCATGTTTCATCTCTTTTTTGTCTTCTTTTTTACTTTTATTCACTTTAATATCAACATCAATTGTAGTGCCATCAATAACTGTATCAATTTTTTTACTAAGACCTTCTAATTCATTTAAAGCCTTTTCCAGATCGTCAAGCGATTTCATATCTTCCAATGGTTCATCAAATGGGTCGTTATTTTCGGTCCATTGAAAGAAACTTTCAATTTTTTCCTCAATATTGGACTTACTGCCCAATTTGAATAAAAACATTACCCATAACAGCGATACAATTAAAGCAACAGAACCTAAAGATACTCCAGCAATTCCTAAACCCTTGGAACCATTATTAGCATGAGCCTTTACAATAGATACCGAACCAAATACAACGGCTGTTGTGCCAATAAAAATGGAGACTACTCCTATACATGGAATAAATGATAACAAAAAGGCAACTAAACCTATAACTAAACTGGCTACTCCAAAGCCTTGTCCGTCGTTCTGATGGTTAAAACTATTTTCCATTAAACTATATTTAGATTGATAATACAAATAACTATTGCTCAAATGCATTTTAATAACGAGCGGAATTTTAAAACGTTACAATTTAATGAAAGATTTTATTCGGAAACTGTTTAAATTTAATAATATTCGTTTATCAAATGGTTCAACCCGCCGTGGCGGGTTGAGAGATCATTCTGTTGATATTCCGTGGGTTTATCACCCACGGTTATTCAAATTCAACCCATTCAGGGTTTTCAGCACACCCAAGTCTGAAAGACTTGAATATGAATAACATCCGGTGTAAACCGGAGGAAGGCAAGACAATATAATTAGAACCCCGAAGAGGGTTCAACTTTGTTCCAGAAATATTTAAACAGTTTCTCAAAAATATTTGACTAAATGGCAAACCATAGATCATTTTGATGTAGTTTCTTTTATGAAGTTATTGCTCATTTAATTCAGTTTCCGAGGTATCAATGGCCGAAAGCTCATCGGGATACAAAATATTTAACATTGTTTTAGAATTTACATTGGGTGATGCACTTCTGTTTTTTAAAACAATAATTGTTACGGTATCTTTTGGAATGTGCATTAAAAGCGTGCGGTAACCATGCCACCAGCCGGCATGATACAAAACTTTTAGGGAATCAGTTGGCCAATAAATCATCCGCCAACCATACCCATAATTGGAATTGAAATGAGCTGGTTTTCCCATGGGTTGGAATGCCAATTGTAAGGAATCGTTATTTAAAATTATATTTTTGTACAAACCCTGATCCCATTTAAAAAGGTCGATAGCACTGCAATAAATTCCTTTATCGCCCAATACACCGTCTAAATGGTTATCAGTTGCTTCTCTCCATCGGCCAATATAACCTGTAGTAGCGCCCTTTTTTTTGTGTGATTCAATTCCCCGATATGCAAAGGACTCTTTCATGCCTAAAGGTTTAAAAAGCTCCTGCTCAATATAAACCTCAAAGGGCAAGCCAGAAACCCGTTCAACAATGGCTGCAAGTACTGCATACCCTGTATTGCTATACTGATATCTTCTGTTTGGGGGATGATACAATGGAATAGTATTGGCTATAATTTCCTGAATTACATCTTGACATGAAATTAGGGTATCGGTACGTGAAGAAATATCTTGAAGAAAATAGTTGTAATTGGGCAACCCAGAACGGTGTGTCAGTAATTGATGTATGGTAATTCCTTTATGGGGAAAATTAGGATAAAACTTCTCAATTGAATCAGTCAAATTTAGTTTGCCTTTTTCATGCAGTTGAAGAATAGCAACTGCTGTAAACTGTTTTGAAACCGAGGCCAATTGAAAGGAGGAATTCATAGTTAAACTATCTTTTTTATGATAATTGGCCCAACCATAAGATGCTTGATAAAATATGGAATCCTTTTGACCAATCAACACTACCCCATTGAACCCTTTTTGATTGTATAACTTTTCAAAATATTGTGAGAGTATTTCCTTTTGAGCATTGCTAAACGATAATTTTCCATCAAATTTTTCTGTTTTTTTTAAATTGGGTTCATCTGAAATCTTTTCGCTAGGGTTATAAAAGTAAAAGGCTGTTGCACTTGCAACAGCCCACCAAATAATTAAAAGCTTTGTATCTTTAAAGGCATTCATTATCTTAAACTTTTGAAAGAGCTAATTGTATGTTGTCGAGCCAGTCCATATAGTCCGACATGGCTGATTTAATAACTTCCAATGCTTCTTCACGTCCATAAACATGGGGTATTTCCGATTTTGCTTCAGCACCTGGAATATCTTTATACGTTAAAAAATAATGTCTTAGACGATCAATTACAATTTCAGGAATCATTGATATATCAGTAAGCTGGCCATAGGTGGCATCGTCCTTCAATACAGCTATAATTTTATCATCGGCTTCGTTGCCGTCAATCATTCGGAATCCACCAATTGGAATGGCATGAACAAGAATATCTCCGTGAGTAATTACTTTTTCAGTTAGTATGCAAATATCCAATGGGTCTCCATCGCCGGAAATATTTTCACGTCCCGTTTTTAACATACAATAATCTCCCACCATTTTTCCACAATAGGTTTGAGGTAAAAACCCATACAACGCAGGAATCACATTGGAGTATTTTTGAGGCCTGTCAATCATAAGGTAACCAGTCTTTTTATGAACCTCATATTTTACCGTATCAGTAGGAACCATTTCAATAAAGGCGGTAACTTTTTCAGGAGCTTCAGTTCCAATATCTACACCATGCCAAGGATGTGATTTGTATCTTAATCCCATTAATATCCCAATAGGATCCATCAGTTTTCCACTTGTTCGCATATTTTCAATTTTTTGCAAAGATGGGTAATAATTTTCTAATTATGAGTTCTTAAGGAGCGACTAATTATTATGAATTTAA
>DYQV01000163.1 GCA_020719105.1 Rikenella microfusus | reverse complement strand
TGAGCAAAGCGAAAGGTATGAATGTGCGATGGGTGTTGGGTTGCAAAGCGGGAGATCCCGATTTAGCTACACCCAAAATTGGGAGTTTTTATTTTCCCAATTTTGAGGAGGAGCTTTATCGTCAGGATTATTCTTGAATAATCCGGGTTAACACGAATGATTTATTATTTAAAAATGGGGTTCAGTGAGTAAAGCTAAAATATGAATAACGGACCTCTATTTTAAATTTTATACTTCAATTTTATGCTTTTTACTGATTTATACAACCTTATTTTATTCAATTTTGATTCTTTACTCAACAATATTTTTTTATGAATTCAGTTTATTTATTGACTTTAAAATCATTTGGTTTTATAAACTGAGATAAAAAAGTATTTTTGCCTAGCCATTAACGAAACGATTCTAGTGAATATAAAAATATTTATTGTCCTAGCAGCAATTTTGTCTGCTTTTAACGCAAAAGCTCAAGAAGGGAAGGTGTTTGGCAAAGTTACCGATTCCGGTGGCAATCCACTCGAATTGATTAATGTTACCCTAAAAGGTGAACCCCAAGGTACCGCAACCGATTTGCATGGAAATTATACCTTAAACTTGCCAGCAAACCGAACCCTAACGTTAGTTTACTCCAGTTTAACTCACCTTCAGATTGAAAAAAACATCATTCTAAAAAATGGACAAAACCTTCAATTAAACGTTTCTCTTGAATCCAAATCGGAAGAATTAAACCAAATTGATATTGAAGATAAACAAGTGCGTAAGAGCACCCTTACCCGGCTCGACCCAAAAGTTGTGGAGGTATTACCCAGCATAACCGGAAGTATTGAAACCATGATAAAAACATTACCTGGGGTTTCATCGAATAATGAATTGAGTTCGCAGTATTCGGTACGAGGTGGAAATTTTGATGAGAATTTGGTCTATGTCAATGGAATTGAGGTTTACCGTCCATTTTTAGTTCGTTCTGGGCAGCAGGAAGGTATGAGTTTTATTAACCCCGATATGGTTTCATCGGTGCTTTTTTCAGCTGGTGGTTACGATGCCAAATATGGCGATAAGATGTCGAGTGTATTGGATATAAAATACAAAAAACCGGTTGAATTTGGAGGAGCGGCCTCTGCCAGTTTGCTGGGAGGTACTTTGATGTTGCAGGGAGATAGCAAAAACCACCGGTTCCGGCATATTTCCGGCATTCGTTATAAATCCACTAAATATGTATTAAATACGTTGGAAACAGAAGGTGATTATGACCCAAAGTTTTTTGATATCCAAACCTATTTGAGTTATGATTTGACCGATAAATTGGAAGTGAGCTTTTTAGGCAATTATGCTAAAAATAGTTACACGTTTGTTCCCCAAGATCGTGTTACCAGTTTTGGAACCATCAATCAGGCGCTGCAATTAAAAATGTATTTTGATGGGCAAGAGGTGGATAAGTTCAAAACTTTGACGGGTGCGTTGGCTTTTGATTATAATGCAAGCGATAATTTAAAATTAAGCGTTATAACTTCTGTATTTACAACCGATGAAAGTGAGACTTTTGATATTCAAACGCAATATCGAATTAATCAGATTGATAGTGATTTGGGATCTGAAAGTTTAGGTGATAGTATTGCAAATTTAGGTATAGGAACCTATCTGGAACATGCACGGAATTATTTATATGCCACGGTTTATAGTGCGGAACATAAAGGTCTTTTTTCGAATGATAGGAATTTTTTGCAATGGGGTTTAAAAGCTCAGCAGGAATCGATTGATGATAACTTGCGGGAATGGACTATGAATGATTCATCGGGTTATTCCCACCCTTATACGGATTCCATTGTTAGCGTTGAATTCTTTTTTAGAGCAAAAAACAAGCTAAAATCCAATCGGCTTTCGGCTTTTATACAAAACACCTATACATTTCCATTGTGGAATGGGGAATTTAATATTACAGCCGGAATTAGGACCAGTTACTGGGATTATAACCAAGAAACACTCTTGAGTCCTCGGTTGAATCTTGCGTTTAAACCGGCTTGGGAAAAAGATATGGTGTTTAAATTATCGGCCGGTTATTACTACCAGCCCCCATTTTATAAAGAGATGCGTTCCCGCGAAGGAGTTTTGAACCCCGATATTCTTTCACAGAAATCGGTACATTTTGTTTTGGGAACCGATTACAATTTTAGGGCATGGAACCGGCCTTTTAAATTTACGGCAGAGGCTTATTATAAAAGTTTGACAAATCTTATTTCCTATTCTGTGGATAATGTCCGGACTATTTATTCAGGAATTAACGATGCCGATGGGTATGCTGTGGGGATTGATACCAAAGTGAATGGTGAATTTGTAAAAGGAGTTGATTCATGGTTTAGTCTTTCAGTAATGAAAACTGAAGAAGATATTTTGGATGATGACCATTATGAGACAGATGATGCCGGAAACCAAGTTTGGATTGAACAAGGTTACGTCCGAAGGCCTTCTGATCAACGGGTTAATTTAGGGATATTTTTTCAGGATTATTTTCCAGGAAACCCGGACTATAAAATGCACTTGCAGATTATTTATGGTTCAAGCCTGCCATTTGGTGCTCCCAATTCGCCCAATTGGACCCACACCGGTAATATGAAATCGTATCAAAGGGTGGATTTGGGCTTCTCAAAAGTTTTAAAACGGGCCGGTAAGGAATACCCGAAAGGACATTGGCTGCATTCGGTTAATAATGCCTGGATAAGTGCCGAGGTTTTTAACTTGATGGATAGGGATAATACCATTGGTTATGAATGGGTTACCGATTTTCAGGGAAGGCAATATGCTGTTGAAAACAGTTTAACCGGCAGGAGGGTAAACGTAAAACTTTCGGTTTATTTTTAACTTCATAACCATAATTTATTAAGCTGCAATACTTCCATTTTATATCTTTACCGGCAGAAAACATTAAATCATCTTGATTATGCAGTTTTTATATCCCAACTTTTTATGGGCTCTTTTGACATTAACCATTCCAATAATCATCCATCTTTTTAATTTTAGAAGGTACAAAACGGTATATTTCAGTAACGTAGCCTTTCTTCAAAACATCCGTAAAGAAACCCGTTCGCGATCCACTTTAAAAAATCTGCTGTTATTGCTCATCCGGCTATTGGCTATTGCATTCCTGGTTTTAGTATTTGCCCGCCCCTACATTCCAGTAAACCATGGTATTAAAGATACCGGAACTCCTAGAGTGGTTATATATATCGATAATTCATTTAGCATGGAAGCCGAAGGCAAAAGTGGTATTTTGTTGGAAGCTGCTAAAATGAAATCACGTCAAATTACCGAAGCTTTTCCATACAATACTCAGTATTTGCTGGTAACTAACAATTTTGAATTACAACATCAACAATGGATTACCAAAGAGCAACTTCTAAGCTGGGTTTCACAAGTGCAAGCAACTCATGTTTTCAGAACTTTGAATCAAGTGCTGGAGCGCATTCAAACGTTATTACCAGTCAACGATTCGCTAATTGCATTGCAAACCTTCTTACTATCCGATTTTCAAAAGAATTCCATTGATGAAAATGGGAATTTTCCACTAAAGAATTCCTTGTTTTACTTGATTGCTTTCCCAAATAATCAAACAGGAAATTTACTTATTGATTCGGCATGGTTCGAGAATCCGGGTCACTATATTGGAAAAGAGGAACAACTTAATGTTGTAGTTAGAAACCTTTCGGAGGAAAAGTATTCCGACATTCCCATACAATTGTTTATTAATGATACCCTGAAAGCATCAATGGTATTTACTATTGAGGAAAAATCCAATAAAGCGGTATCGATACCATTTACCCAATGGATTTCAGGTTTAAATCAAATGAAAGTTGAAATAAGTGATTACCCTATTACATTTGATAATTCATTTTATATAAATTTTAGTATCAGGCAAAAGAACAAAGTGCTTGTTATATCTGAATCACAAGGAATTGATTATTTTAAAACGCTGTTTCAAGACGATGAAAATTTTGAAACAGTTTCCACCAGTTCCCAAAACATTCCTTTCAATACTCTTTCTGAGTATGAATTGGTAATAATAAATGAACCCTCCGAAATTTCCACCGGTTTTATCACTGTGTTGATAACTTATCTGAAATCAGGGGGCCATGCTGTTTTTATTCCAAAACAGGAGGGCTCCATCAACGATTACAACCAAATGCTTGAGCCCTTGGTTCCCATTCAATTTGAACCATGGTTAATTCAGAAAGGCAATGTTTCGGATCCCGATGTAACTAATGATTTGTGGAACTCGGCTTTTAAAACGAATATAAAAGATTCACGGTTGCCTGAATATCAAGGATTCTTTCCTTTTAGGTATCCCTCGTTATCTGGTTTTAGTGTATTATATAAATCAGAATCGGGCCAGAACTTATGGATTAAAACAAGTGTGGAACAAGGTACTTTATTTATTTCAGCCATACCATTTTCAAAACAAATCACCGATTTTGCTACCCATCCGCTATTTGTTCCATTATTTTATAATATTGCTTTGCAAAGTACCAGCCAGTCATATCCCTTTTATTGGTTACAACCAGCAACTATGGCAAAAATTGGTTTGAAAGACTATACCGGTGAAACGGTTCAAATAACTAAGGGCGGAGCAAATCAGGAATTAATGCCACGCACCCATTATCAAAACGGAAAACTTCTAATTTATCCTGCAACCGATCAAATGGAGGCAGGTACTTACTCTGTGATAATAGAAGACTCTGTAGTGGAACATATTTCCTTTAATTACGACCGGCGCGAATCTGAAATTACCTGTTATACCGAAAGTGAATTGAAAGAACTTTTTAAACAAGTTGGACTTAAACAAATGACATTTATAAGTCCGGAAAGTACCGTGTTGGTTCAAGATGTTAAAAAAGCCACTCAAGGTAACGACCTTTCCCAACTGTTTTTGTGGTTGGTATTGGCTATGTTTTTAATTGAAATTTTGATATTGAAGCTTTCAAAATAAGGATTAAATGGAGCAATCAATTCCATTTAGGTAAGGTTTTTCCCCCTCCACCCCCGATTACTCGGGGGCACCTCCCCAAGTGGAGGACTAACTCCGATTTAGATTTGTGTTATGTTGATGCAAGTACTGCATGAAACAAACAACGGAGTAAGTTCTCCTCTGGGGGGAGATGGCCTTTAGGCCAGAGGGGGAAAAGGTTATATTGATGGGTTTACTCTACTGAATTTGCAGGTTTCAACTCATTTTTACGGAAAACCGCTGTTTTAGCAAGCATATCATGAAAAGCCAATTTGGCATCGGCAAGTACAAAAAAGCATCCTATTAAAATTACAAAACCAAATACAGAACCAACGGTGCCAATCCATTTAATAGAAAGGGCAATCCCAATTAATCCGATAATGGTACCCATGTTTTTGATTCCAAAGCGAATCATCAATTGGTTTTGTGAGGCAAATGTACCATCTTGATTTCCAACTTGAATACCAAGAATAAGCTTACCAACTGTATAACCCATAAAACCCTCAATGAGGTTATATAAAAAGCTTACCATACTAGATGATATCGTCATGGTTAATATGATATCCGTAAAATTTCCATAAATTTTTGAAACCTGATCATATTCTTCTTCTGAAACATCTACAAAATTTTGAAAGAAATCATTCATCAAGTTTGAAAAAATAAATGCCAATCCGGCAATGAACAAAAAGTCTAATAAATAGGCTCCTAAGCGTCGTCCAAATCCAATTCTATTTTCCATAGTTTAATTTTTAAATGGTTGATTATATTTATGATTAGAATACAAAGCATAAAATTAGTTACAAATTTTTCAATAAAACATTTTTTTTATGTAAAGACACACGTCAGTGCTTCTTTATACCAAACCCTGTGGTGTACATATATTGATAATTCTTTGCATTTGGTGATGCCAAATACCAGCCAGTTTTAAATGCAGGTACTCCTCAAACGGCAACAACTGAGTTGAAGTTAAAGAAGTTTTATTTTTAAAGGCTTGTTATTTTT
>DYQV01000162.1 GCA_020719105.1 Rikenella microfusus | reverse complement strand
CGTGAATTTGGGGCTGAAGGAAAACGTTGGTTCGATCTGTTAAGAGTGGCTAAACGTAACAGTTTTGAAAATTACCAGTTTTTGGCCGATATTCTGTTAGCCAAAGCAATAACTACCCAGGAACTTAATATTATGAGATCAAAGGTTATTGATACCATGGGTTACTTTCTCCCGATTCATGAGGATGAGCTAAAATACAATAAAAATCTGAAGCAAAACACAGCCTACAGCAGATAGTAAGTTTACAGCATATAAAGACAAAAAATATGAAAAATAGATTTATAAACAATGGAATCTTTACTTTTAGAGTAATTCTATTAGTGCTTGTTGGTTTTATGCTAAGCCAATGTAGAAAAGATCCAATGGAGTTGCCAACGGATGCCAGTGATATGGTAATGACGGACTATGTTTACAATAACCCTGATGAGTTCTCAGAATTTGGTAATATATTGAAATATACCGGAGTTGAAAATTTATTGCGGGTTAGAGGGCCTTACACGTTGTTTCTGCCTACGAATGAGGCTATGAAAGCTTTTTATGCAAAAAACGGTAAATCTTCGTACCTTGATTTTGATAAAAAGGTTTTAACCGATTTGGCATACAATCACATTTTACAAGGTCCTGTTGCGGCTGGTACTATGGCTCCCGGTGCGTTGCCTTATCAAAATGCATTGAATAACGATGTAGCTTCCGATTTAATTGTAGTTGACGGTTTAGGGCAAATTCAATTAAACAAACAAGCCATCATTATAGAAAGAGATATTAAAGTGGCAAATGGGTATATCCATCATGTGGATAACGTTTTGGATGTAGTAACAAAAAACGTTTATGAAATATTAAAGGAAAACGGGGGCTATACCATTTTTGTGGACGGGTTAGATGAATGTGGTTTTAATGATACTTTGGTTAAAGAATCTATAATTTTTGGGAATGTGAACGCCCGTTGTTACTATACAATTCTTGCTGTCCCCGATACTCTCTATCAGCGCGAAGGTATTACTGATATAACCGGTTTAATTGATAAATATGATACCGATGGCGATCACAAGTCCGATACCAATGGATTTTTTCAATATATGGAAAACCACCTTTTGGCAGGGACCAATTATTTTACAAAATTCAATAAAAAGAAAACCATTTATTATCTAATAACTCAAAATAGCTACCTTGAAATACTGGATGATATAAAAGATAAAACTTATAAAATAAATAAAGGATTGGATGATACCTATACCGAATTTTATTATGAACAATCGAATGTTCCTGCGATAAATGGTTGTATTCATACAGTAAACAGCCAGTTGCCGGTAAGTAATACCAAACCGGTTGAAGTTGTTTTTCAGGTAACCGACCATTTTGATATGCAACAAGGTGAATACTATCATAAGTATTACGAACAGTTTTATGACGGTGAGAACGATTTTAAAGGCATAAAATGGGATGCTGACTACTTATTGTATTACCATAAGAAGGAAATATTTTTGGATGACGATGGGCTGAATGTCATTAGCAGTGGATATTTCTGGATTGAAATAACTACCCCAAAAATACGAAAAGGGGCTTACAACCTTTCCAGCAACCATTTTGGTCCTGGTGACAATGGCCTGAATGTATACTTCGACGATGTTTATTATGGCCAAATAGGTGGTGCTTACAATAGTGAAACCACAATTGGTCCAATTATTTTTACAGAAACCAAAGCGCACAAAATACGATATGAATCGGCTGTTAATACGGGATTGTGGTGGGATTATGTAAAATTTAAACCTATTTAGTTTTCAGCAATTAAATGGCTTTATAAATTTGAAAAAGTTTTTTTTAAAGTAAATACAAAATATTAGTACCAGTATAGAACATAAACATTTAAATACCGACTTCATGACAAATTATAAACAATACGTCCGGATTTTAATTATTTTGCTGGTTGGCATTTTTTCCGGCGTTTGCAATGCATTTGCGCAGGAAAGCCAAGTTTCACTTTCAGGTAAAATACTTGAATCGGGCACGGGTAAAGCTATTGAGTGGTGTGTAGTATCCGTTTCATCCAATAGCGAATCTACAATAACCGATTCTGTTGGTCATTTTACCATTAACTTACCAACGCCCAATGAAAAAATCATGGTATCGTATCCGGGTTATTTTAGTACCGAATTATATGTAAATGGTGCTTCCGATATGATGATTTACTTAAATGGTTCATCAGAGATTGTTATTTACCTTACACAAATTACCCTTAAATCGGATGAGGAGGAATACAATTCCCTTTTGGGAGCTGAAAAAGTTAAAAATGCCACCAATTCGGTATCTTTGGCTTCAAATTCAATATTTGATAACACTTCTGCTTCTTCATTCGAACAAACCTTGAACGGAAAAATCCCCGGTTTACATATTATTGAACACTCCGGTATGCCTGGCCATAATTCCTGGATTAACCTACGGGGCGTATCTTCGATTTTTGGTCGCAATGAACCCTTGGTTTTTATTGACGGAATGATTCATGAGATTAACTATTCTAAAAACCAAATTATTGAAGGACATCTGTTGAATCCTATGGATTTGATTGATGTGGATGATTTAGTGGATATTTCAGTTATCAAAGCGGGTGAAGGCTATTTAGGAAGTGCAGGTTCAAATGGTGTGCTAACTATAAATACCGAACAAAATAAAGTAACCAGTACGGCTATTATTTTTAAAATGTATGGAGGTATTGCATTTCCGAATTTGAATCAGGATGTGATGAATGCCGATCAGTTTAAACCCTATTTTACCGATTTATATAACAGCAATCCTCTAAATACTATAGATATTGACACAAAATATCCCTGGTTGAACGGAGATCCTTCATCGAGTAATGAGTATTATCGTTTCAATAACAATACCGACTGGCAAAAAGAAATTGGCAGCCCTTCAGGTTTGCAAAAGTATTATATCTTTATAAAAGGGGGTGATGATATTGCCACGTATAATATATCCTCAGGCTATACACGTCAAGGAGGAGCGTATGATAACTGGACCGCATCCCGATACAACCTAAGGTTAAATGGTATCATCAATATCACCAACAAATTATCGGTAGTCCCAAACATCAAACTGGCTCTTTCTCAAAATAAACTGTCAAATATGGGACCTACTGATGAGAGAAATCCAATTACTTCTTCGTTGTTAAAGCCTGCATTAATGACACCTCATTCCAGGAGTTCTATTGATGGTACTTTTTTATTTCCTTACGATGATGCAGGAGATCCAAATGATCCTTTTAATGTAAGTAATGCTGGGGTACTTATCGATAAAGCGATTGGCCAAACCCGCGATTTTCAAACGGTGGCTTCTGTTAAAATTGGGTATGCTTTTACACCTAACTTATCGCTTGCTAACCTTACGGGAGTAAGTGTGAATAACGATCGTCAAACAATATTCATTCCCGACCGGGGAGTAGTTCAATTAACAACGGGTATTCCTAATACCGATTCGGCATACAATAACTCCATGGATATGGTTACAGAATCCCGATCTTTTCAAAATCATACCACCCTTACCTTTAAAAAGACGTATGATAACAACCATAATGTGCGATTGATTGGCGGTATGCGGGTCATGAAAAATCAATATAAAAACAATATTGGAATAAGTCTTAATTCTCCATCCGATGAGTTTAGTAGTTTGGGTTCGAGTGATGAATACAAGTATCTTCAGTCAGGTAGTGGGGAGTTAAGTGAGCTGAAATGGGTATCTTATTTTGGTGATTTTAATTATAACTTCCAGGAAAAATATTATGCAAGGGTATCCATGTCGTACGATGGTTCCTCCTCTTTTAATAAAGAAAATCGGTATAACTTTTATCCTTCTGTGTTTGGCGCATGGAGAGTTAGCTCTGAAGATTTTATGAATAATATTTCATGGATTAATGATTTAAAAGTAAGAGGTTCCTATTCTCAAACTGGGAATATGTTTAGTAAGGCGTACATTATGTCAAAGGATACTTATACCGGTTACAGATATGATCAAGTAGGTACACCAATAAAAGATTATATTACCAACGATGAGTTGGCCAGTGAACGTAAAAGTACTATAAATGCCGGAATCGATATTTCGGTAGGAAAAAAGGCCTATAATTTTCAAATCGATTATCATCACTCCGTTGTAAATAATCTTATAATAAATCAAACACTGCCTTACCAATATGGTTTTACCGATTATTTAGATAATGGGGGTGCTATGACTATTAGTGGACTGGAATTGGGTGCCAATGGTCGCTTCTATTTTGGAAATGCAGTATTGATTTTAGATGCTGCCGTTACTTATCAAAGTAGTAAAATTAAAAGTTTCGACTTTATTGACTCCAATACCGAATTTTTGACCAGACAAGTAGAAGGTGCCGAGTATATTGCCTCCGTTGACAATCCGGTAAATGCTTTTTATGGCTATAAAACCAATGGTGTTTATAATTCTGATGCTGAAGCTAATGGAATCATTGGTCCAAATGGAAAACCTATGGGTGCTGGTGATGTTATTTTTGTTGATATGGATGGCAATAATATTATCAATGAAAAAGATAAACAGATTATTGGAAATCCAAATCCCGACTTATTTGGTTCATTTACTGCAGCACTGGGTATTAAACGGTTTGAAATATCTGCTCTTTTCAACTATAGCATCGGAAACGAGATGTTTAATTATGTGCGTTCCAGAACTACAGCTATGGATAGTTATGCCAGCCAAAGCCCTGATGTGCTTGATCGATGGACACCTGCCAATATAGAAGCAGAATTACCTAAAGCCACCTGGGGTGACCCAAATGGTAACAATGTATTTTCCGACCGATGGATCGAAGACGCCTCCTTTCTGCGAATTAAACAGTTGATGGTAAGTTATACTACTCCTAATATTGGCAGTTTTAATAAAGAAACTAAATTCTATATTACAGGAACAAATCTGTTAACTTTTACCAAATATTCAGGTAATGATCCTGAAACCATGTATCAATCCAATCCCTACTATATGGGAATTGATTATGGAAAACTACCTTTGGCTCCTTCTGTTATTATTGGAATTCAATTCAGCTTGTAAAAACTTGAAATCATGAATAAAATGAGATATATTTTTGGAATAATTGGTTGTTCAGTATTGATTGCTAGCCTTTTTAGTTCGTGTAGCGATGATTTTTTTGATGCTACAACCGATGATCGTATCGGGTCCGAACAACATTACAATACAAAAACAGATGCTGATATCTCGCAATTGGGATGCTATGCGCTTTTAGCTAATGTAGCTGAAGGCATGGTGTTAGTTGACGGGTTGCAATCAGACCAATTAGATGTTACCGCGAACGCGGACAACGATATGATTGCACTTAATAGGCACCAAGTTTTAGGTGCTAATGCTTACCTCGATCCTTCTAATTTTTATAAAATAATTCTGAATGTGAATGAGGTTTTGCCAAATTTGCAAAAAATTCTGGGCAAAGATCGTGATTTTGATTCAGTTGCATTTAAAGGAGCTCAAGGTTCGCTAATTACCTTGCGCAGTTGGACTTATTATACCCTGTTTAAATTATACGGTAAGGTTAGTTTTATGCCTATCGATATTAATAATTTAGATTTAGCAGCCGCTCCGGTTTATATCAATGACAAGAATACGCTTATAGATGCTCTAGTGGAAGAACTTTTGCCTTTTTATGATACACTTGACATCAATCGATATCCAATTGATTTGTATGCATTGATAGGTGAACTGTATCTCGAAAAAGACGATTATAGCAATGCAGCAAAATACTTAAAACTGTCATTAGAAGGTCCGCATTATAGCAAAACGGGATTAATAGCCAAATACATGATGGTTACTGCCGATTCGGATAAAGATGGTTGGGCAAAAATATTTGTGGAACCCTTAAATAACCAATTCATTGAAGAAAATGAAGGCGTGGATTACAATCTGACAGCTCGAACTTTTGTACCTTATTCAATAGAGGCTGGTCATAAAAATAATATAGAGGAATGGATGCATAT
>DYQV01000708.1 GCA_020719105.1 Rikenella microfusus | reverse complement strand
TTGATTCCTATTTTTACTTACTATATGTAGTAAAAAAGGATGAAATATTTATATTTTTGACTTTTCAATAATAATTTAACTCATGACAAAAGAAAAAGAGATCATACTTTTAAATATTTCAGGAAACGATAGACCCGGATTAACCACTCAGCTAACACACATACTGGCTTTAAACAATGTAACTATTTTAGATATTGGCCAAGCTGTTATACACGACGATTTAGGACTTGGTATTTTATTTGAAGTTCCGGCCAAATCGGAATCGCATCCTATTTTAAAAGATTTGTTGTTTAAAGCCTATGAATTGGGTGTAAACGTTAAGTTTACGCCTATTAAAGAAAGCAAGTACGAAGAGTGGGTAAACAATCAGGGGAAAGACCGGTTCATTGTAACCTTACTGGCTCGTAAACTCACTGCCGAGCATCTTTCAAAAGTTACGGCTATTATTGCTGAACAGGGGTTGAATATTGATTTTATCAGCCGTCTTTCGGGTAGGATTCCATTGCACGAAATTAACAAAGATACCCGGGCTGTGGTGGAATTCTCGGTTCGGGGAACTCCAAAAGATCAGGATAAAATGAAAAAGGATTTTATTTCACTAGCTGGCGAAATAGGCATCGACATTGCATTTCAGGAGGACAACATTTATCGCCGAAGCCGACGATTGATTTGTTTTGATATGGATTCGACCTTAATACAAACCGAAGTAATTGATCAATTGGCTATTCGTGCCGGCGTTGGCAACGAAGTAATGAAAATTACTGAAAGTGCCATGCGTGGTGAAATTGATTTCAGCGAAAGTTTTAAAAAGCGGGTGTCATTACTTAAAGGTCTTGATGAATCAGTGATGAAAGAAATTGCTGAGAACCTCCCGATTACAGAAGGTGCTGAACGATTGTTTACCACCTTGAAGCTTTACGGGTACAAAACAGCCATTCTTTCGGGGGGATTCAACTACTTTGGCAATTACCTAAAAAATAAACTCGGAGTTGATTACGTATTTGCCAACGAACTGGAAATTAAAGACGGTAAATTGACCGGAAAGCACAAAGGAGAAATTGTGGATGGCAATAAAAAAGCCGAATTGTTAAAACTCTTGGCTTTTAAGGAAGACATTCATTTGGAACAGGTTATTGCAGTTGGCGATGGTTCAAATGACTTACCTATGTTACAATTGGCCGGTTTGGGCATTGCCTTTCATGCCAAACCCAAAGTTAAAGCATCGGCCAAACATGCCATATCTAACATTGGATTAGATGCCATTTTGTATATGCTTGGCTTCCG
>DYQV01000707.1 GCA_020719105.1 Rikenella microfusus | reverse complement strand
AGCTGAGGCGATAATTCAAAAATAATTGCTATTACGCAAATTCTAAATCTCTACCTGTTTTTTAATCATTTTTTAATTCAGTAGTTTGTATCTCATTTCGATTTGAGCTGAAAATTAACTTATAAAGCTTACCTAAAGGTGTTCCCTTAATCAAAGGAATTAACACTGAGGTTGTGATTATGCTAAATAAAACCACATTAAAAGTTATAGCTTTAATGGTTTCCCCTTCAATAAGGCCATATTGCAATGGAAGGCCGGCTAAAACAGCAGCAGCCAATCCTTTAGGTATCAATGCGGAGAGAAGAGATTTGTCAGTCCAGGTAAAGTCTTCACGGATAGTAAATCGGGTGGTAATTAAACGAGCAACATATAGCAGGCCAACTATTAACCATGCTACCTTAAAAATGTGGAAGCTTTGGAAAGGGATGGATAATCCCAAATAAATGAAAAAGAAAAGCTTTAAAAGGAACACCATTTCACTATACAAGCTTTTTTCGGAATCAGTAATAATTCCGGTATTCATGTTTTTATTTATTTTTAACGATGGAATATTTATTTTATCATAGTTCCCTAAAATGATTCCAAAAGCCAGAGCCGCTATGGCACCGCTAAATTTAAAATATTCAGCAACTCCATAAACAATAAACATAAAAGCAAATGTAGTAAATTGAGTGTTCGGAAATTTGCGAACCCAATCTAGTACCCGCAGCCAAAAATAGCCGCTGGCAATTCCTATCACCGATGCCAGAATAAGTGACGAAAGAAGCCCACCGATGATTCTACCCGGTTCAACTGCACCGGAATTATATCCATTTAAAAAACTTAAAGCAAATACAATACACAAAACATCAGTTAATGCTGATTCCAGGACTAAAATTGTTCCCGGTTTTTTCCCCATTTGTAAGGCATTTACCAAAGGAATTACTACAGCCGAGGAGGTACCCGCCAAAATGAAACCAGTGATAAGTGACACCATAACCGGAAAATCAAAAACCAAGTACATAACAATACCAACCAATATTGTGGAGATGATAAAAAACAGAATAGAAAGAATGGATGCTTTTTTCAAAGAATTCATAATAGAAGAGAGCTCTAAATTGAGTCCACCTTCAAAAAGAATTATTATTAGCGCTATACTGGTCATAACTCCTCCAGCAGCTCCAAAACTTTCAGGGGTGGCCAGTTTTAGTACCGGGCCCATAATTATTCCCACCAAAATGAGAATCAATACATCAGGAATACGGGTCTTTTGAAAAAAATACGTCAGGTAATGGGCAAAAAAATATA
>DYQV01000706.1 GCA_020719105.1 Rikenella microfusus | reverse complement strand
CTCTATTACTTCTTTTCCGGTTCCACAAAACTCATAGTATATAAAATAGCTTCCAATTGACGCACATAATTGCGTTTGTTAAATTTTGGGGCGTAAACAAAACCCTCCACGGTAACTACCCGATTGTTTTTTTTATCCAACTGCGTAAGGCTAATAAACGGACCTCCCATAAAATCGCCTTCCATTTTCCATAAGCCTCGCAATTCAGCCGTATAAATCCCTTTTAATTCATACGACCGAAAAGTGGGGAATACTTGTAATTCTGTAGTCATATAGGAATCGGGCCGGGTACCATGAACAAAATTTTTCAAATATTCATCGCGCTTTTTAATCAGATAGTTTTCAGTAAATGTTTCTTTATCGGTGTAATCGTAGTAATAAACAAATATTCCCTGGCTTATATCGGGAGTTTCCAAAGCAATCCAATGAAAATCAGTGGTATCCATATCGTACGAATAGCCTTTCGGAATGGTCAAATGAATGCCTGTATTCCTTTCCACTTGTTTAATTAGATTAATCTCCGGATAATCGGAATAATTGGCAGTGAGTCTATCGCGTTCAGCTTTCAATAATAAGCCAAGTATTTTTTGGTTATTTTTATTAAACAAACTATCAAAGCTTTCGCGGTTAGGTGCAATTAAAGTAATAATGGTTTGAGGCTTAGCCCATTTATCGTATTCTACTGTAATTCCTTGTTTTTTTACTGATGAACTGATGGATGTAATAAGTATATTCCGATGTATTCTAAATAATTCGGTAAAAGCTTTAGGAGCTATGTTAACGGTGGTAAAAAGGGGTTCACTTTGAGGTAGTCCGGGAGTGTCTTCCATTAAGAGAAATTTTATTGCTTCGCCACTTGATGTTTTCCAAAAAGAAGGTTCCATTACTACAATCACTTCTCCGGGACTTCCTGAAACGGCAGGCAATAAACTATTCTTAATTTTTCCACGGGAGCAACCGGAAATTAGGACTGATATACTGAGCAAGAAATAGAGTGCAGTTTGTTTCATACCATTTTATTTTGTGTTCAAATATACAAAGTATTAGAAATTTGAGATTCAAATTTGTTGTCAAAGTCATTTAATGAGTCTTTTTTGTGAATAGTTCATAAAAAAATGGAGGTTATTTAACCCGCTTTATTCATACCTGAGCACAGCGAAAGGTGTGAATGTGCGATGGGCATTGGGTTGCAAAGCGGGAACCGAACAAAGTGAGCTCACGCAAGTAAACCCCAATTGGGAGTTTTTATTTTCCCAATTTTGAGGTGTAGCTTAATCGTCAGGATTAT
>DYQV01000161.1:4273-5873 GCA_020719105.1 Rikenella microfusus | reverse complement strand
CACCAGCGAACACCAGCGAACACCAGCGAACACCAGCGAACACCAGCGAACACCAGCGAACACCAACAAAGAGACGGCCATATAGACTCTGCTAATCACCAACATAAAAAAAAAGATTCGCCATTGTCATTCTAAATTTGGTAGCCTGTCAACCTATCATTTTAGCGTACTTTTTTTCAAAAGAGGGTTGACAACATAACTATGGCGTATTTTAACAAGTGCTGAATAAAATAATTATAGACAACACACTTGCGGCGCACTTGTTAAAATACTGATAACACACTTGCGGCACCCTCTTTTGAAAAAAAGCGTCACTAAAATGACAAGTTGACAGGCTACCAAATTTAGAAAAAAAAGCCCAAGCGTTCTTTTTTTTTATTGTTTTTTATCTTTAAGGAAAGCGTTTTAACGTAGCTTGTCAAAGGTAGCGAGTAGTTCGCGCTTCCGACGTACCAAAAACCACGCAACGAACCGAAAAAAATGCGCCCCCCGGCGCTTAGGCAATGTTAGTGATTTTATAGCCATACAATCAGCCTAACTTTCCTTAAAATTGCCACTTTTTCGGTTGCCTGTTGCTGTACCTTAACAACAAAATAACACCCAAATATCGCGCCAAGAAGCGCGCCGATATTTCGCGTGAACAATTAAATATTAACACCAGGAGTCTGCTTAATGCTTAACGAAACATACAAAATACAAGGCCCCATGACCGAACAAACATGGGACACCGACCAAGAAATTTACTATAGTAGCAATAAGGGATATTTCACAATCTATTGTACCGACGATTTATACACTATATCGCTAGAATGTGAATCAGGAATCCCTTACGATAATAAATCCTATATTTTTAATTATGAAGATGTAATGATTACAGACTCTCATGACGTTCTAGTAAACGCCATAGGAATCTGTAATCTATTTGGAGAAAATACCATGACTAAGAAAAACAACACAAAACTTAACGGAAATAATAGCAATGGAAAAAATGGGAACGAAGCCCCCCATGTTGACCTTCACAACGCAATAGCAAGAGTCAACAACAGACAAAAAGAATCCATTAACAGACTAAATGAAATCACAACACTAATTAACAATAGCAAAACAATCGAAACGCCCACCAGTGAGATGAACGGCAACAGCCCAACCGATAGCCTAACAATCGAAATAGTACCAACCAATGGCAATAGCAAAAATGACATCCCTTTTGATATTCGCGAGGAAATAGCAAAAGCTACAAAAATTCTTGTCTTATCACCCGGCAAAACTTTCCTAAATGGTCAGACAATCAAAACACCCCCCACCAACCAGAACGGCGAAACACCCACCGACCAAAACGAAAACAACCTAACACCTACCGACCAAAACAGCAACCCAATCAAAAACCTAACAATCGAAATGTTAGAATATGAAATCAACAACCTAACACCTACCGACCAAAACAGCAACCCAATCAAAAACCTAACAATCGAAATGTTAGAATATGAAATCAACAACCTAACACCTACCGACCAAAACGGCAACCAAAGCGATAACCTAACAATGGAAATGGTAGAATCCGAAATCCTAAATTCCTTAATAAGCGAAAATCAGGAAATTC
>DYQV01000161.1:0-4173 GCA_020719105.1 Rikenella microfusus | reverse complement strand
AGGAAGTCGAAATCCTTACACCGGGTAAGGAAATTCAGGAAGTCGAAATCCTTACACCGGGTAAGGAAATTCAGGAAGTCGAAATCCTTACCTTAGAAACACTAGAATCCGAAATTGAGAAAGCAATAGAAAGCAATGCCTTAACCCTCGCCGAAACACTAGAAAAAATAAAATCTTTAGGCTTGTATAAGGGAAGCAAATACAAGACATGGGTAAACTACCTCCAAAACAGATGGGGAATGAGTGAAACCTACGAATTATTCCTACGCAACTTTATCCGAGTCTGGCGGATACTCAAAGAAGCTAAATGCAAAATTTTGCCAACCTATGAAAAGAGAGTCAGAGACTTAACCAAAAAGATTGGCAATAGCGAAACAATTACAATTTGGGAAAAGGCATGCGAAACAGCAGGGGGGCAACCTAGTAAAGAACAAGTCTTAAAAGCAATTCAAATCTATGAAATGGAAACTGCCACCCGCGCCAAACGCAATGAACTAATCACCCAATACAACAACACCCGCAACAACTTCAAAAACGCAATTGACAGACTAAAATTTGAATCAATGGACACCGAAGACCTAGAGCGATACACCATGCTCCTAAAAAGAAGCTTCAATAATTTTATCAAGGAATTTGGAAGCTAACACTAAAAAAATAAGGGGCCGTATAAAACGGCCCCTTATTCCAAAGGAGAACTAAAATGACAAACCAAGAAGCTAGACAAATAATCAAAGGTAATAACTTAAACGAAGCCAAATCTGAGTACAGACGACTTTGTAAAATATATCACCCCGACATTAACCCTAATGGTCTGGAAATGATGAAACTCATAAATTTAGCTTACCACACTATCCTAGAAAATGACAATTTTAATGATAGCAATGAAGCCAGCACGCTCGATATACTTAAGGAATATGAAAACATCTTAAATGCCACCAAAAACCTAGCAGGTATCAAAGTAGAATTATGTGGCACCTGGCTATGGTTCAGTGGAGAGACCAAACCACACAAGGAAACACTAAAAAGTTTAGGGTGTTATTGGGCCAGCAAAAAACTCATGTGGTACTACCATAGCGGGGAATATCACAGCCGAAGCCGCGGCATAGATATGAACACCATTAGAAAAACCTACGGCAGTGTAGACCTAACCGAACAAAAAAAATCGTATCAAGGCTTAAGAGGATAAAACCAAAAAGCACATGGCGAATAAAGCCATATGCTTTTTTTATTTCATATGGTATTCAGAATACCATGTTAGTCCACAACCGCATATTTTGGCAAAGTCTTAGACTGCGAAGTAATCTCTTGTAACAATTCAATATAGGAACTAAAATCCGACACCCGACCTAACGAAAAGAAAAATTGAAAGCGAAGCCGACTCTCACGCTTAACACCATCGTCAGTTATCGTAACATCTATATAATAGGTCGGATACTTCAAATGCACAAAGCGATACACCCGCGTTTCAATTTGCTTTAATTTGTCCTGATGGCTAGAGGTTAAATCTATCTTGATATTAGCATTACGGGGAGCGGCCTGCCCCGTTCCCCACCACAAAAAGCTACAACCGCCCACCAACAGCATGGCGGCTAGACACCCGACGACCAACAAAATTTGAAAAACCTTTTTTACCATTATTCCAACTCCTTCAAAATTACTCTACGTTTTTTTCGCTCCTTAATAACCCGCGCCATATCAATAAGCAAACCTAAATCATCATCTACCAAATCTTTAGCTTCCTCAGTCAATTCACGAAATAACGGACTAGCCGTATTTCCTTTATCAAGCAAATTTGCCATTACTAACGCCTTTTCTTCTGGAATACTCAAAACCCGCGCCACCTTACGAACGTAATTTAAAGATGGTTTAATTTTCCCATTCTGTATATCACTTACATAAGAATGAGAAATCTTTACTCGCCTAGCCAATTCACTATATGACCAGCCACGCTCATTTAATTCATTATCAACAAAATTTATAAAACCTATCATAATATCTTAACTAAGTTAATTATACTTTAAAATATGCAGTTTTTACTGACATATTCGGTTATACCTATTGACAAATTATATAATCCATTATATAATTGTCAGTAATTATGACAAATAACTAATGTTAAACATACAAAAATATGATAGGAAATATAATCCACAAATTAAGAAGAGATAATAAACTAAGCCAAGATAAATTAGCAAAAATAATAGGCTGTAGCCAAGCTCTTATTTCTTGGTGGGAAAATAACTCTGTCTCACCAAAAAGCGAATACCTCATAAAACTAAACAAAATATTTAACGGAAAATTATTTGAGGAATTAAATACCGGCGTGAAGTTAAGCCATGATTGAATCAATAATCGTATTTACCCTAACCATGGCCTTCCTCATATCGATAATGGACAAAATAATAAAAGTAAAAAGAAAACATAATGAAGAGGAATTTAAAGAATTTCAAGAAAAAGAGTATCAAAAATTAATAGCACAGATAGATAATGGAATCATAAACGAAAGAAAAGTAAGAAAATATATAAGAAGAAATTTAGGATTAGATGATTAAATTAATGGAGTATATGTGGAGAGAGCCATGACCCAAAAACCAAAACCAAAACCAAAACCTTTTAGATGTAACGGAATCGAAATAAAAGGACCCTTTGACCTGAATTTTGATTTACGCATCGCCAAAGACCGATATTTTTGGATAAAAATTACCGACCAAGACTGTGTCGGGCAATGCACCCCAGATCAAACCATAGGTGACCTAATCAGCACCTACAAACAAAAAGACAACACCACCAGACTAGACATAGTTCAAACAATATTTAATGCCATAAGTAACCAGTACCATAGAATAATAAACCAATATGGTAGAGGACCTTGTTATTAACGGAGAAATAACCATGACCAAAAAACAACCGACCAAAACGGAATTGATGGAAAAATTAGAAAAAATTGAAGACCATCTCAATTACTGAATAAATGAATTTCACCAACAAATAAAAAAAACCTTTGAAATATATGGCACCGATGTACCAGAATACAGAAAAAAAGAACTCTACCAAGAATACCGACAAGCAAATAAAATATACGAAGCCTTAAACAATCGAATCAATCAGTTAGGAGAATCAATAAATGGTCAACACCAAACAATTAAAAAAACAGAACCAAATGAACGCTATCATGCCATACCGCGCCAACCCACTGGTAAGCATGATAAGTCGGGACCTCATTAACCCCGACCCAACTATACCCTGCCTCGCCGAGCGGCTGACCAGCACCATAAGCCTAGTCGGACAAGTACTGAAAATTAGCCAACATATCACGATTTTTGAATTAACCCTTAGCCTACTCGTAACCTCTTTTATATCAGGCGCAATTTGGATAATTGCCGCCCCCGTCGCTCTGCGCCTGATGAGCGACACAGTTAGCCTATTTGCCTTTAGTTTCGTTTTTATACTAAGTTGATATCTCAGAACAGGCAACCCCATTCTAACAGGCATATACATGGGCTGTTGGGCGGTAATAAGCCTAAAAACTTGGAACGACTACACCCGCTGGATAATCGTCATGCAACTATTGACAAGCTTAAATGGCAGTCATGAAGGCAACGCCCTAACCGCCACCATTCTAGCCATACTATCACCCGTATTTTTATCAGTGCTATTCTTTTTTGCCCTATCCAGCTTTGTGATGTTTATAGCCTTAGTACAACGAACCAACATTACCAAACAGTGAAAGAATATACAATTAAACCGATGCGCCACATGGCCGAGCGCTAATAGGCAGCGCACCGTTTTTTATAGGAGAGCAATGGCAAATTCTACGATAGTACAAGGAATTATTTATGGTGATTTGAAAACATATCACAGCTGGAAAGAAGTGCCGAGTAACTTAAAAACACGCACAGCCCTGAAAAGAGAAGGTTTTTACGTTCCTCATGGAGTAAAAGCTGTTGCACAAATAATTACAAATGGAGCATTTAGCAGAGAAAGAAAATGTTTTTTGTTATATAACAAAAGAAGATGTAAACCAGTGACCAATGGGTAGGCAGGTGACGCACCGGTTATTTATGGGATAACCAACTCCATACCGAGCCAGGCTTGACCGCTTAGAGCCTGGCCCGGTATATAAAAAAACAATGAACGAACTCATGACCATTATCATAGCAACAGGACTCATCA
>DYQV01000160.1 GCA_020719105.1 Rikenella microfusus | reverse complement strand
ATGAAAATACTACCGGTTACAGCAATATTTTTATAGGGGATAGTGCCGGATTTACCAACAGTTCCGGCTATCACAATGTTTTTATAGGTAACCAAAGTGGCAGCAAAAACACCATTGGTAATTACAATGTGGCATCAGGATTCCGGGCTCTTTTTAGTAATACCGAAGGAAATGCCAATGCAGCTTTTGGCGAGAACGCACTCTATTCCAATACAATCGGATTGTATAATACAGCAAGTGGTTTAAACTCTTTATATTCCAATACAACAGGAAGTTCTAATACAGCGAACGGTTTAATGGCTATGTATTCTAATTCAACGGCCAATGGTAATACTGCCACAGGTTACCAGGCATTGTATTCCAACACCACAGGAAATGGAAATACAGCAGTTGGAACATTAGCTTTATGGAATTCAACCAATTCCAATTTAAATACGGCTGTGGGATACAACTCTTTTATAACCTCAGCTAATCTTGTTAACTCAACAGCTTTGGGTGCCAATGCTCAGGTTACAATCAGTAACCAAGTTCAAATAGGAGATCCTAATATTGTATGGATTGGAGGACAGGTTGGTTGGAGCACTGTTTCCGATGGAAGGTTTAAAACCATGGACAAAGCTGAAGTAAAAGGGCTCGATTTTATAACCCGCTTAAACCCCGTTATTTACACTTTTAACACCCAACAATACGATGAGTTTTTATTAAAAAATGTTTCGGATAAAAAGAGAAATGAAATAATAAGCAAAAAAGATTATACCGAATCAAAAGCCATCAAGAGGTCGGGCTTTGTAGCCCAAGAGGTGGATAGAGCAGCTAAAGAGTCCGGTTTTGAATTTAACGGGGTGCATTCCCCATCCAATGAAAACGATAATTACAGCATCGACTATTCCCTTTTAACTGTGCCCCTTGTAAAGGCTGTACAGGAATTAAATACAAAAAATGAAGCCCTGCAATCGGAAGTGGATCAGCTCAAAACCCAATTGGCCGAAATAAAAGCACTATTGAATAAGTAAGTTTATATTATCATAATGTCATCGGATGATTTTTTCATCGAAAAAATAAGTCATCCGGTGACTTAACAAAGGATTGCCCGGTTTCTTTTTCCAAATACCTTGAAATGTTAATAACTATTGCTTGTGGTTTCCCAATCTTTGTATATTTTTGCATCCTGAATGGATAAATATACAATTCAGAATTGAATGGATAACAAAAGCCAACGGCTCACCGAAATTAAAAAAATCATTCATTCAGGGCACCTTACCTCACAGGAAGAACTGCTCAACCAACTCATTTCCAAAGGATTTCAAATTACACAAGCCACTTTATCGCGCGATTTGAAGCTGCTAAAAGTGGCTAAAATGCCCGACGGCGAAGGTTCATACCGCTACGTGCTTCCAAATGACATTACAGCCATACATACTAGCCCTGCCGGCAAACAAACCATGGATGGTTTTTTGTCCCTCGAGTTTTCAGGGAATATGGGCGTAATTAAGACCATTCCAGCTTTTTCGCATACCATCGCCTCAGCCATCGATGCACTGAATATTTCATCCATAATGGGAACACTTGCCGGAAACGATACCATCTTATTTGTCATCCGTGAGGGCTACTCTTCTGTTGAAGTACGCCAGGCCATGATTAAAGAATTTCCCGATTTAATAGATAAACTCCTTTAAAATTATTTTTAATGGCAAAAGCTTTAAACGCAAGACTGATTTTAGAAAATGGCAAAGAGTTTTCAGGAAAGTCTTTCGGTTTTCCGCATTCCGTAGCCGGCGAAGTGGTTTTTAATACCGCAATGACGGGTTACCCTGAGAGTTTGACCGACCCCTCATATAAAGGTCAGATTTTGGTTTCCACTTTTCCTTTAATCGGGAACTATGGGGTTCCAAAAATGGAAACTAAAAACGGACTGCTGCAATATTTTGAATCCGATAAAATCCACATTTCCGGATTGGTAATTTCGGATTATTCCTTTGAATACAGCCATTGGAACGCCGAACAAAGCCTTGGTAAATGGCTGACTGATAACAGGGTACCCGCTATTTTTGGGGTTGATACCCGCGCACTCACCAAAGTTCTTAGGGAATACGGTTGCATGTTAGGTAAAATAGTTATTGACGATCAAGATATTGAATGGTACGACCCGAATGTGGAAAACCTGGTGGATACCGTAAGCATTAAAGAAAAAACCAGTTACGGAAATGGAAAACACAAAGTAATGTTAGTGGACTGTGGCGTGAAATTCAACATTGTGCGCAGCTTACTAAATTATGACACCACCGTTATTCGGGTTCCATGGAATTACGATTACTCAAAGGATGAATACGATGGACTTTTTATCAGTAACGGTCCGGGTGACCCTACTATATGCAAACCGGCCATTCAGCAACTGGGAATTGCCATGGGAAAAAACCAGCCCATTTTTGGTATTTGTTTAGGCAGCCAATTGCTGGGAATTGCTAGTGGGGCCGAAACCTATAAGCTGAAATACGGCCACCGGAGCCACAACCAGCCGGTGATACAGCATGAAACAAACCGCTGTTTTGTTACTTCGCAGAACCACGGCTTTGCGGTGGATCATCAAAAGCTTAAAGGCGATTATATACCCTATTTTACCAACCTGAACGACCAGACCTGCGAAGGGATCCGCCACAAAAGCAAGCCCATTTTTGCAACCCAGTTTCATCCCGAAGCTTCTGGTGGACCAACCGACACCGCCTTCTTGTTTGAGCAGTTTATTGACATGATTAAGAATACGAAATAAGACCCATTTAAAAACATGGACAGCAGCATAAAAAAAGTAATTGTACTGGGTTCAGGAGCCCTAAAAATTGGTGAGGCCGGTGAGTTCGACTATTCAGGTTCACAAGCCCTTAAAGCCTTACGCGAAGAAGGCGTGGAAACAGTACTCATCAACCCGAACATTGCCACCGTGCAAACTTCGGAAGGCATAGCCGATAAAATCTATTTTTTACCCGTTAACCCTGAATTTGTGGAGCGGGTAATTATCAAGGAAAAACCGCAGGGAATTTTATTGGCATTTGGCGGGCAAACAGCCCTCAACTGTGGAATAAAACTTCACGACAGCGGCGTACTCGAAAAATACAACGTACGTGTGCTGGGAACGCCAGTGCAAGCCATTAAAGATACCGAGGATCGCGACCTTTTTGTTAAAAAACTGGATCAGATTCAGGTAAAAACAGCGCGGAGTTATGCGGTGAACAATTTAGACGAAGCAAAAATAGCCATCGAAAAACTGGGTTATCCTATTATTGTCCGTGCGGCTTATGCATTGGGTGGTTTGGGCTCAGGCTTTTGCAACAACGACGTGGAACTGATAAACATCTGTAACAATGCTTTTGCTTTTTCACCTCAGGTTTTGCTCGAGGAATCGCTCAAAGGATGGAAAGAAGTGGAATATGAGGTGGTGCGTGACCGTTACGACAATTGCATCACGGTTTGTAACATGGAAAACTTCGACCCGCTGGGAATCCATACGGGTGAAAGTATTGTGGTAGCACCTTCACAAACCCTTTCAAACGCTGAATATCATAAACTGCGCGAACTGGCCATAAAAATTATCCGCCACATTGGTATTGTGGGCGAATGCAACGTACAATATGCCCTTGACCCCGAAAGTGAAGATTACCGTGTAATTGAAGTAAATGCCCGGTTATCACGCTCCAGTGCCTTGGCATCGAAAGCTACCGGTTATCCCTTGGCTTTTGTGGCAGCAAAACTCGGGTTGGGTTATGGCCTTTTTGAATTGAAAAACTCCATTACCAAAACCACCAGCGCCTTTTTTGAACCAGCCTTAGATTATATCGTATGCAAAATTCCCCGTTGGGATTTAGGCAAATTCAGTGGGGTAAGCAAGGAAATTGGCAGCTCCATGAAAAGTGTGGGAGAGGTGATGAGCATTGGACGAAACTTTGAAGAAGCCATACAAAAAGGGTTGCGGATGATTGGACAAGGCATGCACGGGTTTGTGGGCAACCGCGACATTGTTTTCGATAACATTGACGAAGAGCTGACCAAACCCACCGATATGCGCATTTTTGCCATCCAAGCGGCATTGGAAGCTGGATACAGCATTGATAGGATACATGAACTTACTAAAATTGACAACTGGTTTCTGGTTAAGTTGAAGAATATTTTTGATCTGAAAAATAAAATTACACCCTTTAATTCCCTTGATGAAACCCCATTGGAACTGATAAAAGAAGCTAAAGTGCGCGGATTTTCCGATTTTCAGTTGGCCCGCATGATACTCCATAGTGAATCTTCGAATATGGAAAGCAATATGAATATAGTCCGCGACTTCCGAAAAAAAGCGGGAATAGTGCCTTATGTGAAACAAATAGATACATTGGCTGCTGAATATCCGGCCCAGACCAATTATTTATACCTTACCTATTCCGGTACCGAACACGATGTGGAATTTGTACACGACAACCAATCGGTTACGGTTTTGGGTTCGGGAGCTTACCGTATTGGAAGCAGCGTGGAGTTCGACTGGTGTGGGGTAAATGCTTTGCAGACCATTAAGAAAGAGGGATTCCGGAGCATCATGATCAATTACAATCCCGAAACGGTGAGTACCGATTACGATGTGTGTGACCGGCTGTATTTCGATGAATTGTCGCTGGAACGGGTACTCGATATTACCGATTTGGAGTGTCCCCGTGGAGTGATTGTTTCCACAGGGGGTCAAATTCCGAACAACTTGGCTATGAGGTTGCACCGGCAGCACGTTCCAATTTTGGGAACCTCGCCCATTTCCATCGACCGGGCCGAAGATCGCAACAAGTTCTCCAGTATGTGCGATAAACTGGGAATCGATCAACCCCGTTGGAATGAACTAACCAGTATTGATGATATTTATGGTTTTGCCGATAAAGTGGGGTTTCCGCTTTTAATCCGTCCAAGTTACGTGCTTTCAGGAGCTGCCATGAATGTCGTATCCAATAAAATTGAACTGGAACATTTCCTGAATCTTGCCACTAAAGTTTCCAAACAACATCCCGTGGTTGTATCGGAGTTTATTGAAGAAGCCAAGGAAATTGAAATTGATGCCGTGGCAAGTCAAGGAGAACTGATAAGTTACGCCATTTCGGAACACGTGGAATTTGCCGGAGTGCACTCCGGTGATGCTACCATGGTTTTTCCTCCCCAAAAAATCTATTTCGAAACCGTTCGGCGCATCAAGAAAATAAGCAAAGCCATTGCAAAAGAACTGGAAATTACCGGTCCGTTCAACATGCAATTCCTGGCCAAGGACAACGATATAAAAGTAATAGAATGCAACCTTCGCGCATCGCGGAGTTTCCCTTTTGTATCGAAAGTACTTAAAGTGAATTTGATTGAAATGGCCACCAAAGTAATGTTGGGCATTCATGTGGAAAAACTCGATAAGTCAATTTTTGAATTGGACTGCATTGGAGTAAAAGCACCGCAGTTCAGCTTTTCTCGATTGGCCAAAGCCGATCCCATTTTGGGGGTAGATATGGCCTCCACCGGTGAGGTAGGCTGCATTGGCGACAGTTATTACGAAGCTATTTTGAAAGCCATGCTATCGGTGGGCTATACCGTGCCCAAAAAGAACATTCTGTTGAGCACCGGACCCATGCGTTCGAAGGTAGAATTGGTCAATTCGTGCCGAATGCTTATCGAAAAAGGGTATAACCTGTTTGGCACCAAAGGCACCGCTCAATTCCTGCAATTGAACGGCATCCCGGTAACGGCGCTCCATTGGCCCGATGAAAACGAAAAACCCAATGTTATTGACTACATCCGCGGAAAAATGATTGATTTGGTTATAAACATTCCTAAAGATTTAAGTAAAGAGGAATTGGCCAACGATTATACCATCCGTCGCAGTGCCATTGATTATAACATACCATTAATTACCAATGCCCGTTTGGCCAGTGCGTTTATTTACAGTTTCTGTAAAATGACCCCGGAAGATTTGGAAATTAAAAGCTGGGACGAATATTAATCCGCTTGTTGGAATAGCAATGATTCTTATTTTA
>DYQV01000159.1 GCA_020719105.1 Rikenella microfusus | reverse complement strand
TTATCGCCCAACTTATCGCCCAACTTATCACCCAACCTCTCACCCAACTTATCGCCATTAACTACTTTTTGTCTTAAATAAACACGGGTAAAATCACCCATATTTTCAACCTCATATTCCAATTTAGGATAGTCATGTAACCAACTTCTGATTCTTATATAACCCGTACCATACTTTTCAACTTCACCCATAAGGTAGAATGCTTCGGCTAATAAGCGGTTTCGGTGCCGCGGCTGATATATATCGGTTTCCAAATCTTCAACCGTCAAATTACCATATAAGCCCCCTGGATTTGAAAAAACTATTGAATTATCAAATATTTTTATAATTATATCGGTAGGGTTTCTGTAATCTTTGTGAATAATGGCATTAAGCAATAGTTCGCGGATAACCGGTAATGGAAACTGCCATTTATTTTTTCGGCTTAACTCACCATCAAATTCATACTCAAGTCTAATATTCTTTTTAATAAATTGCATAGCCTCCTCAACTGCTAAAACTAAAGGTAAACTAATAATGGTGTCATCAATAATGGTGTCGGCAGTTTTAAATCTACCTATATGAATCGATGTATGATGATATCCAAAAAGCAATTCTGAACCTCTGAATAGTTTATTCTTTTTTGCAAAGCCCAATTTAATAAAATCGTTTTCTAAAGATGCTGAGGGCGTAAACCTACCTGTTTCTTTGGTTTTATAGGAAAACAAGGTAATGGCTTCCTTGTTTAAGTCATTAAATTTGGCATTCACGTCAAAAGTATCGAACGATAGATTCATGCTTTGCAACCTTTGATCAACAATTTCACCGGTGTTCAGCAAATGATTGGAATTGCTTTTTCTAATATAATACCGACCTTGTAAGGAAATGGGTTTAATAGGAACTTCAACTACCTGAAATACAACAATGTTTTTACCCTGATCGGCGAATTGTTGAACCCTTGGAAACACCGAGGGTTCAGTTTTCTGCTTAATCTCGTTAGTCCAATTTTGCAGGGTTTCGCCGGTAAGGGTTACCCCCAATATTAACCCATTATCGGCCACCCCAACAATAACCCACCCACCGGTAGTATTTGCCATGGCATTAATGGCTATAAGAGTTTTGGCGTCGAAACTTTTTTTAAATTCCACCCGTTCGTTTTCGCCGGTTTGTAAAAGCTGTAATAGTTCCTCTTTGGTCATGTTGCAAAATTAGCAAAACTCCAATATAATGTAAAACTATTGTAGCAAACTAAAAATAAAACATCGGGTTGAATTGATATTCGTATTTCAATGTCGTTTTAGCTAAGAGGAAATGCCTGATATACAGAGCCCTGAATGGGCTTAACTAAACGACATTGATTCGTATTTATTGATATTTGTTTAAAGGGGGGTAGTATTTTTTCGCTACAGAGGGGTAGAGCATCTATTTATATTTTATTGTTATTTTATGTGTTCGGGGTGCATTCTATATAGAGCAGAAAAATACTATCTAGAAAAATTTAAATAATCTGGAAAGTTCTCTACTGTTTTCATACACTTCATCAAAAATAAGGTTTGATTTTTTAGCGTCTAAGCCAGTACTTACAGCTAATTCAAAAATTTCTTTTTTTGTGGGGGTTCCACTTCCTGAAATGGTTGTGGTGTGCTGTTCCCCGAATCCTTTACTATAAACCAAATCGTAGGCTGGTGATACTTTCCATGTTTTGTCTTTTAAGATAAACGAGAAGTTTTTGGCATGGTCGTCACGGTTTTTATTTAATACATTAAAAACCATTATACGGAAAATTTTATAAGCCTCTGTTATATCGCGTGTTAATGCAATGGTAGCTTTTATAAGTTCTGTATAATCAAGTGATGGGTATCGGAAACTGGCATAGAGCAATCCGCTGGCACTATGAACATGAAAACGTTCTAATCCATTTCTATCAAAGCGTTTTACGCCAAAATACTTATTATTGAACAAGTTAACCTCAGGCATCTCAATGCCACATTTTTTTGCTGCCAGCGCATATTCATACTCTATATAACCCATATTTTCAGGGTCAATGGAAGCGTTAAATTTTACAATCCACTCTTCATTGTTATGGGTATAAAATATTTTTGGCCGGGCACCTCCCGACGAACCTCCATACTGGAATAATTGGTCGAGGTGTTCTCCTGTATTAGTTTTAAGTAAAAAGGCGGCCTCATTTGCCAGTGTTTGAATATCGGCAATGGTTTTTTGATTTAAATTTTCCCACTCCGGCTCAAAAGTTAACGCACCCATACCCGAACCACCAATGATGCATAGCCGGTTAAGCACATTAACAACGGCTAAGGGTATTTTATGTTTTGCCAGCATGCGGTCGGTTAATAGGGTTCCCCAACCATCGGGCAAACTATCGTTGAAAACACCAAATAACCCGTTAAATGGTTCTTTTTTAGCAATAAAAACGCCACTTTTTAAGGGTAAATAAAAGGGGGATACTTGTATGCCGGTAGTTAAAAATTGAGGGGCGTACTCAAAAGCACAAAGCCCTTCGGGAGTTAAAGCGAGAACCCCCATTGGTTGGTTTAAATAATATACAGTTACTTTCTTAACTTTTTTTATCATGGGTATGCGCTCTTTTCCGTATTTTGGTTTCGGCTTGTTTTGTTAATTCATCAATACTTAAAAATTGTGTTTGGGTAAATAATTGGCTAAAATTCTCAGTTGAATTTAATACCAACGCTACTAGCAATAAGTGTTTTAATGAAATTTCCGATTTTGTTTCGAACCGTTTTATGGAGCCCAGACTTACCCCTGATTTAAGCGCCAACTCCTCCTGGGTTAAATTGAGTTCTAATCGGCGGAATTTTGCATTTACCGCAATTTTTTTTGCCAAAAAGGCCGGATTAAAATTATCCAACAAAAATTCCATTATAGCTAAAATAGTAATAGTAAAACACAAATATAGTCATTATTAGCTAATATAATAGCTATTACATGAGCTTTTTATTAACTTTGGCTCCAGTAAAAAAGTAACACAACTATTTATACTGTTAAATTTCTGGTTACTGCTGAGTAGTAACAAAAATTTTAAAAACGCAAACACACAATCCGACACAAAAACAAGCGGACAGTTTTACCTTATATCCGCAAGTCACGCCGTGACTAACAGTAGTTAGATTTTTATATGCGGATTTAAGGTTTATACGTATCTATTTCTGCGATATTGTAAATATAGATTTACCAGAACCAACTGCAAATTGATTATCTCTTGAGTCGATTTAACACATCATTAGGTAAAAATATGGATGAATGCTTTGCTTGAAGTGAGACTTCTTTAATAAAAAGGACCGGAACAATTTGTTTATCTTTTGCAAACGGTAAAAGACTTGCTTTGTTTTCCAAATTTTTCAAAATAGAGTTGGTGTTTGTAATTTTTGACCACTTGCATTCACCCACTAACAAGAGTTTTTTATCAATCGATTCTGCAACAACATCCAATTCCATTGGTTCTCCGTTCGTATTTGTTCCCCACCAGCGGGAGGCCACATCAAAATAAGTGCCATTGATTGGATTCATTGGAACACTTCTCCGGCAGAGATTCTCCCATTCAAGTGAAACATATTTGGACATACGGGACTCAAAATCATGATAAACCGGGTCAATCAACCCTAACTCAAGCCGCGAAATATTCGGAGCAATAAAAGTAAAGTAGAAGTTCATGAATGGGTCTGCTATTCGATAAATACCTTTTTTACTATTCTTTGCTAATTCTCCAAATGGGATTTCCCGTTTTAGGTAACCAAGTTGTATCAAATTATCTATGGGTCTTGAAAGTTGGGTGGAAGGTTTATTTAATTTTCCTGCAATTTCCGATAGCCGGTTACTTCCGCTTCCAACTATGGTTAGAATGGAAAAGGACTGGATTGATTCACGCATATCATCCAAAAACAATCGGGATGGTTCTTCATGCAGAATTCCAAGATGGTCAATTGCAAGCCTTTTAACAGCGGTTTCGAAGTTTGCCATTTCGGTGCGAAGTTCCCAATAACGAGGTACACCTCCCCACACCGAATATTCCATGACAGATTGTTCAGGGTCTATTTGTAATGCTTCTGGCAACCAACCTGCTTCAAGGGGAGTTATCTTAAGAATTTCATCGGCTCTGCCGTATAAGGGAGAATTACCATGAAGCACTAATCCTTGCATCATTTGTTGTGCCGATCCGCAAAGTATTAAATGATATTTTCTATCGGGAACGGTATCTACAATTTTCTGAAAAAGGCTTGGCAACGCTAAAGAACCCTTAATAAGGTATGGAAATTCGTCGATACAAATGGTCAAAGGTTCTTTTAGAACGTTATTCAAATTCACGAAAAGGGAATCCCAGCTGGGGTATTGGACCGAATCGAACCCTGCAATCTTTTCACCCACGACATTGGCAAACTGATTGCGCTGTATGGCTTCATCCGTCTGTTGAGCCATGTAATAAATATCGTTAGGTCCCAGAATGTTTCTAATTAGGGTTGATTTTCCACAGCGGCGGCGGCCATGAACAATTATTAGTTTACTCTTTTTGCTTTCCAGCGCTTTAAGAATCCGCTGTTTTTCGTTTTCCCGATTGAAGAATTTCATAAGGATTAATAATTATGCTTCACAAAAATAATGTTTCTTGAGCATAATTCAAAAAAAAGAGTGGTGTATTTATTGAAAAGATATTTTTATGGTTTACCTAGAAATTTCGAAAGATGTGTTCTAAACAGAGAAATCAGCTCCCTTTTTTCATTACATTTTTCACTGGATTCGAATAAATACCCAAGTATATTTCGCGGAGTTCTGCTTTATTTCCTTCCATGGCGTTTATTTTTTTCTCCATTTCCTGAATAAATAACAGTCGGGCTTCAGGAGTGTATTTATCGTTCATATAAAAGGTGGCATTTTTCTCAATATCAAAGGCAATGTAATTGGTATCCCATAAATGGTAATGGTTGTGAATACGGGTGTCAATTAGCTTGGCAATGGAACTGAACAATTCATTTTTATCGTATCCGCTGAATTGTTGCAAATCGCTGTTGGCAATGGGTTCTGTAATTTCAATGTGCACATTTCCTTTAAATTGTTTGATACCCGTAATAATACTCTTTAAATCTTCACCAATGGCTTTCACGTATTTATCGGTTTTTGAAACATACAATTCCAGCATTTTCATGGCATCGCAGGTTTCCCACTGATAGGATATGGAAAGAGGCACCATGTTTAATTCCGAAAGGCTGTCGATAATGGAGCCATTACTGCTCATGTCGAACATTTTAAGCAAGCCTTGGTCGGTACTGTCATTTCCGTCTTTGGTTCGGCCGTTACGTTGGGCAATCCAGATGGAATCGTTTTTTGAGGTGATGGTTTGGCGAATATATTTCGATAAAATAACGGAATTGTGATACACGTCGCGTGTATTGCCACCACGTTCAACTTTGAAAAGTTTATTCGACTTGGCAATATCAATCACAAATTGCGAGTACATCAAATTACTTCCAAAGGCAATTTCAGAGGTGTTAAAACCATTATCAACCAATGCCAGTTGAAACAATCCGCTGTCCAACAAAATATCGCGGTGATTGGAAATAAACAGGTAATTTTTGGAAGGATCAATGTTCTCAAAGCCTGAATAGGTGAAACAGGAGATGGTTTTTTTTATTATTTGATGAATGGCCCGATGCATAATATTTACCTGAAAATCGTTAACGGTATTTATATTTTGAACCATTCCTTTAACTTTTTCAATAGGTACATCGGGATAAACAAACGCGGCCACGCCATTCAAGGCGGGATCGGCAGCCAAACGGGACATAGCATCATTTATCTCATTATCATGATAAGGTCTAATATCGTCGAAGGTGTATTCAGCCATAAAAACTCTTTTATATTATTCTTGACTAATTATTAAGAATTTTGATAAACAGACATCAAAGTTACAATTATATGATAATCGCACAAGTGTTATGCAAATATCTTGATTTAGATAAGTGGGTGACTTTATTGAACAGAGGGTGAATTGGATTCTCTGCAAAAAGCAATTGGTAATGAATGGAATTTAA
>DYQV01000158.1 GCA_020719105.1 Rikenella microfusus | reverse complement strand
AGTGACTCCGCAGGGATTCAAACCCCGAACCTTCTGATCCGTAGTCAGATGCACTATTCAATTATGCTACGGAGCCTTTTGCGGCTGCAAATATAGACAAAAATTTCAGAAACCAAGAATGATTTTGATTTTTTGAATAATAATTAGTCTAATATTTAACTGCCACAGGTTGCTGGCGAAGAAGTATAGCAATTATCTCAGAAATCAAGAAGCGTTAATTTGATGCTAAAGAATAAATTATTGTTGAGAATAGAAGGTCAGGTTACAACATTATTGCATTCCTATTCCATAACTTTTAATTAACTTGCAAAACAAATAGTTAGGCTTTAAAGTATTTATTCAAAAAATAGTGACCATGAATTTATTGAAATGCTCTTCAAGATTGATAGTAGTGATGTCCTTAATATACTTCATAGTAGGTTGTACTCTGAAAAAGCAATCGGCTCACAGCGTTTTATTCGAAGAAAATACTTGGTTTTTTGGTAATAAAATTGTTTTCCGAAACGATTCTGCTCTTTCTTATGCCGGGTATGATACAATTGCCAATAAATTTAACAATCAGAGATTGATTCCCATTCATTTAACCGATTCTACCTTAGTTTTTCACCGATTTCAGGAAAGAGGCTATTATAATCAAAACAGGGAATTTCAAATTACCCGTATGGAGGAATTAATTGATACGGTTCGCTATGATTTTAAATATATTAATAAACAACCCAAGTTAATCTTATACCTCGATCCATTTCCATTAATACTCAGTTCAAATAGTCCATTAGATTTTAATGAAACAAAAAATTTTGAATCCATTAAATTTTTAATTGCAGATTATTCAATTGGTGATCAGATTGATAGGTCTTTATTGAAAACACGTGGGATATATAATTATCCGAATTATACCATTGAAGATTGTGAATTCATTGAAAATAAAGATATTACCTTTAAAATAATTGGCTATAACAGCATCTATTCCATTGAAAGGAAACGAATTGAAAATTATCGGGTACAAGAAATTGTAAATGTGGTAACCAGTAAGCTCGGATTCAAACCTGAATATAGACCTATGCGACAGTGGGTTAGTGGTTCAGACTATGAATATGAGTTTTATCGTTGGAGTGGGCACGGGGTGCAAATTAACCTGTCAAGGAGCAAATATATTGGATCATTGGCTTATAAAACACTTTTCGATGGCAATGATTGGGTACTTTCGTATGATGATTCATATTTGCAGTCAATTTTGGTGGAAACTTTTCGTAATGGAAAACCACAATCGAGCATTATCAATTAAAAACAGAAGCACTGTAATTCAATAGAATCAATCCTCCACACCGGAAATTGTAAAAGTATCGGCATCAGCAAAAACAGGAAACTTAGTGCGGAATGCTTCCAATTCGCTGAGCGATAGGGTTACTTCTCCAATACCTTCCTGTCCTTTTGGAAGTTCGCACAAAACTTCACCTTTTGGTCCAATTACCATCGAATCGCCTGAATATTCAATTCCCATACCATCGGTTCCAACCCGGTTTACACCAATAACGTAGCATTGATTCTCTATAGCTCTTGCTTTTAGCAAAGTAATCCAAACCTCGCGTCTTGGCTGAGGCCAATTCGAAACATAAACAAGCAAATCGTAGTTATTTTTATTTCGGCTCCAAACCGGAAATCGCAAGTCATAGCAAATTAGTGGTTTAATTCTCCATCCTATATAGCTGAATATTTGTTGTTTAGTGCCTGATGTAAAATTTTCATGTTCACCACCCATCCTAAATAAATGCCTTTTATCGTACCATTTTATATCAGTACAGGGAAAGGCCATAATAAAACGGTTGAAGTATTTTTCGTCTTCCTTTATTATAAGACTTCCCAGTAGGGCATAGTTGTTTTCCAAGGCTCTTTTTTTCATCCAACTTACAACCGGGCCATTTATGGGCTGAGCCATTTCAGCTACGTTTTGGGTAAATCCGGTATTAAACATTTCAGGCAATACTACTATATCAGCCTGACTTATTTTTTTTAGATGGATGTTGAACAAGTCAAGATTACCGCTTGAATTTTCCCAAATCAAGTTTGATTGAATAATGGCTACTTTGAGTTTATCCATAAAATAAGTAGTTGTTTTATACGATTCGACTTGAACCCAAATTGAGCGATTTGCTACCACAAATCTGCTTAATCGCCTGAACAATTGTAAGTTTCCACAAATTTTCGTTTCACTCATTTTTTGAAAAACAACAATTGCTATGTCGGTTCGCCGCGGCGAATAAGTAAAGCGCTTTTTCCCCCGTGGACTCGGGGTCAAATCGCTTAACTTAGGTTGAAATTAGAATCATGAAAAATCGAAGCTGAATTTTTCAGGGTATTTTGAAATAGGATTAAGTTTTTTATAGTATTCTTTTATATAAAGCATATCCTTTTCAATATCTCCGGTTGGCACAAAACGTTCACCATAACCCATTTTTTTATTGCCATAATCTAGGTAACCCAAATAGATGGGTACATTGGCTTTTTGGGCAATTAAGTAAAACCCTTTTTTCCATTTGGTGGTTTTTTCACGGGTTCCCTCTGGAGTTATGGCAACAGCAAAAGTTTCGTTCTCCTCAAAATATTGAATAACCTGTTCTACCATTCCCTTAGCAAACTTGCCTCTATCGATAGGTCTGGCACCAAAATATCGGAGAATAAATCCCATGGGGAAATAAAAGGCTTCTTGTTTAATAAAAAAAATTGGCTGGATTCTTTTAGTGGCAAAAAATAATTTACCCCAGGTAAAATCCCATCCACTAGTATGCGGTGCCGAAATGGCTATAAATTTTTTATCGATTGGAACCCCAGCATCGTATTTCCAGCCATATAATCGCAGAATCAATATACTAATCAATCGTCCCATAAAGCTAAATTTTTTGTAAAGGAACTAAAAATTAAGAAAAAGACATTCTCAGTTTAGGAAATAGTTGCGTTAAAGATTAATTCATTTATTTTTGCTGATAAATAGGGTATTATGGTTTTAAGCATTGTTATTGACAAAACATTTATTGTCAAGTTTTTAAAATTTGGATTGGTAGGTGGATCGGGCGTTTTTGTCGATTTCTTTTTTACCTGGCTATTTAAAGAAAAGTTTAAGATTCAAAAATATGTAGCCAACGCCATTGGTTTTACTTTGGCAGCTACCACAAACTGGGTTTTTAACCGTATCTGGACTTTTCACAGCCAAAACCCGGAAATGTTGAATGAATACTCTCGTTTTTTATTGATTTCAATGGTGGGTTTAGGAATTAATAGTTTTGTTTTATGGATACTCACCGATAAATTTAAAATTAACTTTTATGTAGCCAAGTTGGGAGCCATTGGAGTAACTACTGTTTGGAATTTTTTCGCCAATTATTTATATACTTTTGCCTAGGAATATTGGGTTTAAATTTTTACTATTTCTTTATCATTTTTTTAGTAATCAACCCTTTTTGAGTGGTTAATTGAATGATATACATTCCGGATTTTAAATGAGAAACATTCATGTTAACTGATTTATTGTTAGCAGAAAACTGCGTTTCTTCAATCATTTTTCCAAAAGCATCAAACACAGTTATTTTTGATATGGATGTATTTTGCCCATCTAATGTAATGTTTTCAATAGCTGGGTTCGGATAAAGTAGTATTTCATCATTTAGTGTGTTTTTTGAATCGATTGAAACATACCGCCCAATTTCCATGGCAATTAAATGAGAAAGTTTAATATTCCACGAGTTATCTGGGTCGGAATAAGGATACCATTGATTGTAATAATTTAATTCCCATGCGGTATTTACAACCGATTCTTCAACAGTCATTAATGCTAAGGTATCTCCGGAATATTGAGGCAGAACTAACGATAGATAGATGGAACCCGTTACTTCAACCGGTGGGGTGAAACTAAAATAGACATAATCTTTATCAGCATTTTCTTTTATTTTACCAAGTGTAACAAATGCTGAACCCAAAACCGTTGAAGGCATTCCAAAATTATCTTTTAGTACTTGCATCTCAATGAGTTCATTGTCACGCCCCGATGCAAACCCAAATGCAACATAAGCACCTGTAACCACATTCAAAGGTAAAAATTCGTTTTTATCGAAATATTCAGCTTTTGCCTTGTCTTGATAAATATTGTTCCCGGCCAGATAACCCCCTTCATTTGCTTTATAAAATGCTAAATTCTGCCCTTCTTTCCAATGAACAACTGATATCAGATCAGTAACATCGCTTTCTATTTTTAATGGATCGTAACCATTTAATACTTGAATTCCGGTATTATAGGGGTCGAGCCACCGTTTTAGCTGGGTACTATCGGTCTCATCATATTTATTATAAGCCACCGAAAACATCTGATAATAGTCATTTACTGAACTGATACAATTTGCATCTCCACCCGATAAACAACCAACAATGTTTTTGTTCGAATTAAAAAGCGGGCTGCCCGATGAACCTCCTTGAGTAGTTCCAGCATCCCATTTCAAAACTTTCCAGTGAGCTTGTGGATTGTAACCATAACCCAGGTATGTAGATATTTCCAAAGGAATATTATCTATCGATATTTTCTTTACATCTCCCCATGGATGATGAATTCCAGTGGCTTTATCAGGAATTATACTGCGACTATCCCATCCGGCAAAATAGGGTTTATATGTTAGTGGTATTTTTTCACTTAAACGGAGCAATGAAAAATCTAAATAACCTATATCCTGGTTTTTGGTTGCAATTAATTCGGCTCCTGAAATTGATTGTGACACGGAACCATCTGAACCATTGCAGGTTGGACTTTCGTAATTAAATACAAATACCGTATTTTGTGCCAGGTATCCATTGTCGATGCAATGATTGGCTGTTAGTATATAAGGGGTCTGGTCTTTTGAGGCATTATTGATTAATGAGCCAGAACACAATTGGCTACCTCCTGTAATCATTCGGCAAACAGCCCTTTTTTGAATTTGCCAATCGTCACCTTCCGAACAATTTATATCGATATTGCATGTATCTGATGCTCCAAATTGGCCATCTTTTTTGCCAAAAATTCCTAAATAATCATGCCCAATGGTACCAATGGTTAATTCACCAGGAAAATCAGCTTCTGCCGGTTCGTAATATTCAATAACTATCTGGTCACCCGCTACTGGCAATGTTGCAAGGCCACGCCAATTTTTATTGTTTTTATGGGTAAAAGCGCCAATCACTTGTGTGTGGTTTGAGTTGTATATAAATAACCTAGCACCTTCTGGTAGCAAATAATTACTGAATTGTACATTCAAACTATAAGCTCCTTCCGATATTATTTTAACTTCCCATATTTTATCACCGTTTGAAAGTTGAGTCCATTTGCCGTATTTATCACTCGACAGATTAACATCAAATAATTCAGCAAATGTGAGTGCAACTCCTTTGGTATAACTGATTTTTTTACTGGGTGCAGCTATTGCATCGGCCCCTGGTAGGATATAGGCATCAAGTAATTCAACTTCCATAGGTTCCGACCAAAAATAGGGCAAACCACCGTCACTAACTTGGCCAAAAACACCAAATGAAGTGGTTACCATCAAAAGGAATACAAATGCAATACTCTTCATAATACTAACAATTAACACTCATACAAAATTGAGAAAATATTCTCAGTTTGCTTTATTTTTGGTCAATTAATACAAGGCTTAAATGGAATTACCTGGATTTCTGCAGTATTTCCATGGTAAGAGGCAGCTTTAATCCTGGTTATGATATTCAAATTTGATTTACATAATTAGTGTTCCCTTTTTTTAAAGTTTATATACCTTGTATAACTTAATGGGTGCGTTGGGCATGCGAAATTTGGTGTGGAATTTAGATAATTCTTGATTGGTACTATTTTCAATTGGAAACTACTGATGCACTTGATAACGGAAGGTTAATTGAAGAACCAATTGAATTATCTAAATTCGGATATTTCGCTTGACTTTTGGTCCTTTTGGTCAAGCAAAAGGACAGAAATTTTAAAATTAACGAGGTTTTATAAGAATCACTAACTGTTATACATTCAGCGAATCTGTTAGTACGAACTCACGATA
>DYQV01000705.1 GCA_020719105.1 Rikenella microfusus | reverse complement strand
AAGTATATTATTTAGGATTAATTTCGTACATTTGTAAATACATACTTTATATTATCATGATATAGTAAAGTTATAGTTTATGTTTACACGATATTTAACGTTGGAAGATGCTGAAAACGAAAGTGTTTTCCTATGGGGGGCAAGGCAAACGGGGAAAAGTACATTGCTAAAGGAATTATTCCCGAATACCCGTTACTACGATTTATTAATGGCCAATGAATTTGAGCGGTTGAACCGCCGACCGGAACTGCTGCGCGAAGAATTGCTTTTGTGTACAGAAAACGAACTAATAATCATTGACGAAGTGCAAAAGGTGCCTCAATTACTCGATGAAGTACACTGGCTTATCACTAATAAAAAGCTCCGTTTTATTCTTTGTGGGTCGAGTGCCCGAAAATTAAAACGTAGCGGTGCCAATATGCTTGGGGGTAGGGCAATAGTAAATATTCTATTTCCATTGGTTAGTCACGAAATTCCCGATTTTGACTTGGATAAAGCGTTGAACCACGGAATGATTCCCCGTCATTATCTAATCAGCAATCCAACCAAAAGGATACAAGCCTATATTGGCAATTATTTGCAGGAAGAAATAAAGGCAGAAGCCCTTAGCCGCAATCTATCCACTTTTACAAGGTTTTTGGAAGTGGCCGCCATTTCTTGTGGCGAGATGTTAAACTTCAATAAAATAGCTTCGGAATGTGGCATAAGTGCACCAACTAGTAAGGAGTATTTTTCTATTCTTGAAGATACGATGATTGGTTTTATGGTACCCGCATTTAAAAAAACAATGAAAAGGAGGGTTATACAGGCTCCCCGGTTCTATTATTTCGATGTGGGCGTTACCAATTTTTTATTGCACCGGGCCAATCTCCAGCCAGGCTCGCCTGAATACGGAAAAGCCTTTGAGCAATTCATCATCCAGGAGCTGTATGCTTATACAAAATACAAAGGAAGTCTGATGCAGCTTACTTACTGGCGCACTGCATCTGGATTTGAAGTGGATGCAGTATTGGGGAATGCACAAGCAGCAATTGAAATAAAATCGTCGCATGAAATATTCCGGCACCACTTGCGGGGGCTTAAAGCATTCGGAGAGGAATATCCTGAGGCCAGAAAAATAGTAGTAACCAACGAAGCCGTCAAAAGACTAATGGGCGGAATTGAGATATTCCCGGTAAGAGAATTTTTAAGGGAACTTTGGAATGGTTCGATTATTTGAAATTAATGACAACAAAAAACTAAATTAGCCCGCTTTATTCATACCTGAGCACAGCGAAAGGTGTGAATGTGCGATGGG
>DYQV01000704.1 GCA_020719105.1 Rikenella microfusus | reverse complement strand
TTTAACCCATCTTGCAGCCTTTCCCCTAAAAAAGCTGAAAAATCGTAGTAAAATCGATTATTTTCACCTCATAATCGGGTCTTTTAGGCTTTCTGATTTTGTATGTATCTGATTTTCAATCCAGGCATTTTTTTATTTTGATTTGTAGTCCCTAAGGGGGTATTGACAATCAGCGAATTACATGTTTACTTTGCAGTCATGTATTTCAAAGTATCCATGCGTACAAATCCGGAAACGAAAATCTATTCGGGCTACTACCGTTTGGTGGAGAGCTATCGCACGAATGAAGATAGGGTGTACCATCGTACCATTTTGAATGCAGGGTATCTGGACGAATTAACTGTAGACCAAATCAACCTGATCCAGAAAATACTTACCGCCAAAGTTAAAAATTACGATCAGGCTTTATTTGAGTTGCCATACACGGATGATACAGCGGTACTCCATTATGTGGATAAGTTTTATAAACGGATGGTTGCCGAAAAACGCATCGATGTACTTGTTGAGGAAAAAGAGAAAAAGGCATCAAAAAGCGGCAAGGACTTACAAACGATAGATATCAATAGTATCAGGAATAAGGATGTTCGGGAGATAGGAGCCGAATGGCTGTCGTACCAGGCAATGAACCAGTTGCAGATTGCATCATTTTTAGAGCATCAGGGCTGGAGCCAGAACGATATAAAATTAGCTCAAAGCCATATTATCAGCAGGGCGGTTTATCCGGCATCGGAATTGGAAACAACGCGGTGGATAAAAGAAAACTCATCGGTATGCGAGCTCACCGGATATGATATGGATACCCTCACCAAAGACCAGCTATACCGTATTTCAAAGAAACTATATGCTGAGAAAGACGCGCTGGAACAACACTTATCCGTGCGCACCAACGAATTGTTTGATATTGAGGACAAAATCATGCTTTACGACCTGACAAACACGTATTTTGAGGGTCGTAAACTGGGCAGTAAATTGGCTCAATATGGTCGTAGTAAAGAAAAACGCAACGATGCCAAATTGGTGGTATTGGCTTTGGTGGTGAATCCCGAAGGATTTATAAAATACTCTTCCATTTTGGAAGGGAATATGGCCGATTGCAAAACATTGGAAGGGATGATCAACAAACTGCGAATAAAAACTTCTGCCTCAGCAAAAAAGGCTCTGGTGGTTATAGATGCAGGAATTGCTACCGAAGAGAACCTGGCGATGATAAAGGCAAAAGGCTATGATTATTTATGTGTTAGCCGATCAAATCTAAAAACCTACAACATAGAAGCAGCAACAAGCAGCGTTACCGTTAC
>DYQV01000703.1 GCA_020719105.1 Rikenella microfusus | reverse complement strand
ATCGCACATTCACACCTTTCGCTGTGCTCAGGTATGAATAAAGCGGGTTAGCTTACAAAGCTGAATAAAATAATCAAAGTGCACAAATTAATAAACGAGTTTGCCGGTATTAAAAATCACAACTGCCGCATTTAAAAATTCATTGGGACGGTTGATTGATTTGAGCGTGTTAAAATGTTGTTCTCCGTTTTGGAACGATTTGGAGAATAATACCCAAAGCTCTTTTATATGGTTTAAAAATCCGGAAGAATTGCTGGAACGATTCTGACACTGTAGGTGCAAGTCGAAATAAAAATTACGATACCGTTCCAATTTTTCAGCTTCGCTCCATTCAATTCCGTTGATTTGATTGGTTATGAATGGATTAATGAATGCTCCACGTCCAATCATATACCCTTTTAAACCGGGATAGTTTTGTTCCAGTTCAAATACCTGCGATGCATGTAGCAAATCGCCGTTATAAATAACTGGCATGGTAAGCTTTTGATAAATGGACCCAAAATAGGCAACATCGGCAGCGCCTTGGTAAAGCTGATTTGCGGTTCGTGGGTGGATGATGGTTTCTGCAATGGGGTATTGGTTCAATACTTCTATTATGGGTAAAATTTCGTGATTGGTTTGCATTCCTAACCTCAGTTTAATTGATAATTCCGGCTTTAGCACGGGAACCATTTTATTTAAAACGGAGTCAATTTTTTCAGGGAAAGGCAAAAGTCCCGAACCACGCAGCTTATTGGTAACAGCAGGATAGGGGCATCCCAGGTTCCAATTGACTTTGGTATATCCCAAATGGAAAAGGGCATTGGCAAAATGGACAAATCCTTCGGCATCGTTGCTCAGTAGCTGAGGAACCAAGATTATTTCTTTATTAAGTTGAGAAAAATGTTTTTGGAGCTTTTGAGTTTTAATGGGCGAATTGCTGCTGGCCATAATGTAAGGCGCCATCATTTCGGTAAACCCACCAAAGTGCTTATGGTAGGCGTTCATGAAAGGAATATCGGTTAAGGCCTGCATAGGGGCCAACTGCAAAAAATGGGGCATAGTTTATTACAAATCAAATTTTTAAGTAAATAATATGGCTATTTCCCCCTCCGGCCTGCGGCCACCTCCCCGTTGGGGAGGACTAGCCTTGATTGATATTTTGGTAGAACCTCAAAGTTTGGAAATGAACTCATCCAAATAAGCCAAAAAGCTTAAATCAGTGCTAGTGTCCCCCCTGGGGGGACTTTAGGGGGGACTTTACTCAATTATTCATAATTCCTGATAGTCATATTAGCTTTTAATTTCCCACAAAAATAC
>DYQV01000157.1 GCA_020719105.1 Rikenella microfusus | reverse complement strand
ACAGGACGGGACAACGCAGCGCCTGCTGCGTTTTATCTCAATACATTTCTCGGAGCAGGCGTTCCGAGTTCCTTTGCAGTATCTACTTATACCAAAATTTATATATTTGCACTTTAAAAACTATATTACAGATTTTAGCAAAAATTCAGGATAATAGATGGTAGCAAAGACGAATAAGAATATGAGTTTCATGAATAAGCTTTTGCTGATGGCTTTGATTTTAGTTGTTTGCATTGCTTTTTACAAAGGATTTCAGCTATATAAGGAAATTAAACAACCCAATGTAAGTTTGCAAGGTAAAGACAACGAGCTTTTATATATTCCAACCGGTTCCGATTACAAAGCAGTAACCAACATTTTATTTGAAAACAATATAATTCTTGATAAGTCTTCATTTGAATGGGTGGCTGCAAAAAAGAACTATGCAGCTAATATTAAACCTGGCCGATACCGGATTAAAAAAGGAATGAGCAATGAGGCACTCATTAATATGTTGCGTAGCGGAAAGCAGGAACCGGTGAAGCTGGTAATTAATAACATAAGAACAAAAGATAAGTTAGCAGGGGTGATTGGTAAGCAAATTGAGGCCGATTCCACAAAACTGTTTAAGCTTTTGAATAACAACCTATTTTTAAGTAAATTCGGATTAACCAAGGAAACATCAGTATGCATTTTTATTCCAAATACGTATGAACTTTATTGGAATACCAGTGCTGAAGAGTTTGTAGATAGAATGTATAAAGAGTATCAGCACTTTTGGAATGCCGACCGATTGAATAAAGCCAAAACCATTGGCAGAACACCTTTTGAAATAATTACTATAGCATCCATTGTTCAGGAAGAAACCAACAAGAACGACGAAAAACCACAATTGGCTGCTGTTTATTTAAACCGCCTTAAAAAAGGGATGCGCTTACAAGCTTGCCCAACGGTTAAGTTTGCATTGAATGATTTTGAAATAAAACGACTTCGCACCAAGCACTTAGAATTTGAAAGTCCCTACAATACCTACACCAATTACGGTTTACCTCCCGGGCCTATTTGCATTCCCACCATAACTTCCATTGATGCCGTATTGAAAAATTTCAAACACAACTATCTCTATTTTTGTGCAAAAGACGACTTTTCTGGATATCATGCATTTGCTTCAACCTTGGAACAACATAACCGAAATGCAGAAAAGTACCAAAAAGCATTAGACCGGAATAGGATTTACCATTAGCTCATTGGTTCATTAGCTCATTAATATATAGTCACTTGGTCATATAGACGAATGGACTTATTTGCTATCTTCAATTTTCTTATATGCGGTTAACATTCCACGGATTAAAGCGGCACTAAAGCCCTGATGTTCCATTTCGTTCAATCCCGTAATGGTGATGCCTTTTGGTGTGGCTACTTTATCAATCTCGGCTTCGGGGTGGTTGCCCGTAGCCAACAGTATTTCAGCAGCTCCTTTTACTGTTTGATTGGCAATTTGTGTTGCTGTTTTTGAGCTAAATCCAATTTGAACGCCTGCTTGCGACATGGCACGAATGAACCGTAATGCAAAGGCCGTTCCGCAGGCACCTAAAACTACCGCTGATTCCATTAATTCTTCATTAATCAGTATGGTTTCGCCGATGCGTTGAAAAACTCTTTCCAATTCTTTTAATGCTTCTTTGTTCGCTCCATTCTTGCTAATGCAAGTAGCTGATTGCCCAACACTGGCTGCTACATTAGGCATTGCACGGAATACCTGAATATTTTTTTCAACGTGGTTTTTTAATACTTCCAAGGAAACTCCGGTAGCCAACGAAACAATAATATGTTCCTCAGTAAAGTGTTCTTTTAGTTCGTCAATAACCGAAAGGATACGATAAGGTTTTAATGCCAATAGGATTATTTTACTGTTTTTAATTGCATAAGCATTATCGGAAGTGACTTTTACACCTTTATCGGCCAAATATTCAATGGTTTCTGTATTTCGTCGGGTTGTAATAACATTGCTTCCCATTTTTGCTTGAATAAACCCTTCAACAAGACTTAATCCGAGATTTCCACAACCAATAACTGCTATTTTTGTATTCATATTATTTCAATTTGTAATTAAAATACAAATATATATTTTAATTTAAAACTTATAGGGCATTTTTTGTATAAGTATTTTAGTAACTTACGAAAACCTAAAATAATAAGTTAACCTACTAATAGTCACGGTGTGACTCTTTAATTAGAATTACCTAATTAGTTTTAATAAGCGACTTTTTATTAATAAGTCACACCGTTACTTGAGGAAAGGAACAGTTATTTCTGGTATTGCATCAAACTTCAAACACATCGGTACTGCCTTTACGTATTTTTTTACGTATGGTTTTTAAGTATTTGTTGTCCTTTTCGCCTGTATGTTTATCTAGTAATTCCAAGCATCGGATGAACCTTCCCAAATGGCGGTTAGCTTCTGCTTTTAAAAGCAATTGCTCATTATCGGTTTCGGTAAGATTTTGTTCTAAAATTTCTAAGTTATCGAGCCAGAGGTTTTTAAAATCGGGATTATTCAATATTTCGTTGCTTCCAACGGTGTGATGGGTTCCATAATACCAAATTTCTTTTCGAAGGTAGAGTTCTTGCTCTGAGGTAAGGCCGGTATTTTTTAGTAACTCAAAATATCGGTCAACAGGTGGTTCCAGAATATCCACACAAATTTCATCGGGGTTGCACAACGGTTGCGTCTCTAAGGAATCGTAAAAGAAAACCTCGTTACATGCTGGACATTGCACTATTCGTGAAAGCCTTATGCTGTCTTCATATTCAATGTATCCATCGCTATAATGCGTGGCATTTTCTTCACTTAGTGAAAGGTGGGCATTCATTTTTAAGGTTACACAACAAAAAGGACATTCGAATGAAACGGTTTGAACCTGCATTTTAATTAGTTTTATTTACAATCCCAACACATGCAATCCTTGTTTAAAAACAATATCAATTGGTATTTTTGATTGAGCGATGCGATCTAAATCCGATTGAAGTTCTGGTTTTATGATACCCAATTCATCAATCATTAATTTTGCTTTATCATAATCGCCATTTCCTTGAATGGTAATAATCTCAGCAGCAGAAGAATTCATCGCCTCAGTCATTTTATCAAAATTTACCCGATAAGTTCCAGATAAGCTATCGCGCGATATGGCGCCATTTTGCATAAAATAATTGAACCGGACCATGTTTGCCTTACCATGTGCACTTGAAGCTCCAAATCTTACGGAGCGGAATATACCAGCCATAAAGGTAACGTAATTATCCATTAAATCTTTACTTTCATATTCACCCATTTCATACAGTTGAGTAACAAAGAATAGCCCTAAAATGTCAGCTTTTCCTTCTTCCAGCGAAGAATACAAATCCTTAAGATTATCTTTTACAAAGCCTTTACCATTGATGGTTTTTTTAACACCCAGCCCATGTGCCACTTCGTGAAACATAACATTCTCAAAAAAAGCATCAAATTTTACATTTTTCTGTTGATCGGGAGCTACTAAAACGTTACTGATGGGTAATAAAATTTGATCAAACTTTGCCTGCATGGCATTTCTTAATTGCAATTTGCGGCTGCCTTTCTGCTCATGCACCCTTGGATCATTGGGAAGATTGATAGCAATATTTTTGCCTGCTGCATTGCAGTCACCAGCATAATAAATCACATCGTAAACATTATTATCGGAATTAGCTGAGGGAACTTCTTTTTTATATTCAACGGGAACTGGAAGTCTTCTTTGAAGCTCTGGCAACAAATTATTGAAATGTTCTACTTTTTTGCTCCATACCCAGTCTTTTACAAGTATTTGACCGGAATGTGCCGCCCGAATTCCTAAAAATCCGTCTTCATAACTTTCAATTGGGCCCACAACAAAGTCAATGGTATTGGTTTTCATATCCATCCATGCCAAATCAGAAGCTAAGTAATCATCGGTAAGGAGTGCTTCAGCACGCAAATTCAAATAGTTCTTCAAGCCTTCATCCTCTGCCAGTTCAACTGCTTTTTTTAATAGTTCGGCTGCTTTTTCAATTTCACTTGAATAGACCACATGATAGGGCACATTTATAAGTTTTCCATCTTTATTGCGTTGAATAAGGCTATACCAGTTTTTCTTAACTTCATCAGGAACTTTCCATTTTTCAAACTCCTCTGAAGTAATATCTGCTGGATAGTATTGCGCTCCCGCAGGTTTTGCTCCAAAACCTTTAATAAAGGCAGAATCATTTCGCATTCTATCCCAGGGGCCGTAATTGATTTCGGCATAAAGTTTCAATGCTGGATCACTGATTTTGCTTAAAAAAGCTTGCTTATCGCCAATGGCGTCTTTCCAAAACAATTCCTCCATAATATCAGCACATTCAAATAGATAAGGCAGCATTTGCTTTTCCTTTTCGGTGAGTTTTGAAATGTCGGTAGTTAAGGTGTATTCAGCATATTCATTTACCCGCTGCTGAATATCGGGCACCGATGATTGGTATTTTTCAGAAGATTGACAGGAAGCAAAAAGCAGTGCAATCAAAACGGTAACTCCTAATTTATTTAAGTACATATCTTTTGTTTTTAGTTATGAATCGGCTCATGATTTAAAACCAAGCGGTTTGCCTGTTTCTACTTTCGACATATTCATCTTATCCATCATTTGCTCAACGGTTGCTAATTGAATGGTTTCTAAGGGGGGAACAACTAAATCAACTTCTAATGAAAATTGAATAATGGATTGAATGATTTCCCGCATTCGTGAAATATCAATTTTAGTTTTACCAAAGTCCTCATTTGATGAACCATAACTTGGGTTTCCTTCAATAAAATAATACCCTTCGCGATTAATAAAAATTCGGGCTATCAAAAATCCATAGTCACCCATTCGGTTGTATTTGAATGAGTCGGCAATAAAATTATAGACATTAATTACCCCGCAATAGCCATTCAATTTATTGCCTTTCACATAGTCATGCTCCCAAATCCAATGTTTATCGTCGAATGTAAATATGTTTGAATGCATATTAAATATCATTATATCGCCGGCGACCTGCATTTTTGCTTCAAATATGCCGTTATCGGTAAAATCGAGGGCTATTTTCTGTGATACATTTTTTAATTGCCTCCCATAATTTTCAATAATGTATTTTATTACTTTTTTTATGGTAAAAAAATGCTCTAAGGTGATAAGGTAAGTTTCTTGTTTTACAACTGATTTTTCAATCAAGGTATCTAAAATATAGGTGGTACCATCCATTCTGTCAGTGTTCATGTTTATCAAATTAGTGTTTATCAAAGTAAATAAAAAAAGTAATTAAAACAGGCATTCAGCTCCACATATGTTGGGTTGTGGTAAAAAAATACCGTTAATTTAAAATCAGAACCATTTATTCTTTTTATAAACGGTAACCATAGTCCCGGCAACAGCAAAAAAGACACCCCATAAAATAAAATAGCTGTACTTATAATGTAATTCAGGCAAGTAATCGAAATTAGTACCATATATCCCTGTTATAAAGGTTAAAGGAATAAAAATGGATGTGAAAACTGTGAGGACTTTCATTACCTCGTTTTGCTTTTGGCTAATTTTTATTTGATAAATATTAAGTTGGTCTTTTAGCATCTGGTGATAGAAATCAATGGATTCAATAGCTTGAGTGGTCAATTCGTCCAAATCGTCGATATAATTTCGGGTGTTTAATGCTAACAACTCTGAACCGGATTTCTGGAGTCGGATAGTAATCTCTTTTACAGGCCGCACTAATTTCCGTAAATAAGCAATTTCAGTCTTATATTGATAGATATCCGATAAGGTTTTCTTTTCAGTAATCTCCAATTTATTATCAATTTGCTCTATGCTAGCTCCCATTGATTCTATAGTAACGATATAACTGTCAACCAGCGCATCAAATAAGGTATAATATAAATAGTCGGGTCCTGATAAACGTGTTTTACCAGCGGATTGCCGGATTCTTTCTCTTACTGATTCAAAGTGATCAGATTCTTGCTCCTGAAAAGTTATTAAATAGTTTTCGCCAAGAATAAATGAAATTTGTTCTTCATTTACCTTTTTATCCCGCTTTATTCATACCTGAGCACAGCGAAAGGTGTGAATGTGCGATG
>DYQV01000156.1 GCA_020719105.1 Rikenella microfusus | reverse complement strand
TGATAATGAAATTGAGGGTTATACAGACACAAATAAAAACCGCCAGTGCATAACATGCGGTATAAAGCATAGGGGTTGAAGTTGTTATTCAAGCATTCTGCCCCGCATCAAGTTTAGTGTAACGGACAGGATAGTAGCACGCAATCCCCAACGTTTTATACCGCCAAACCGATAGCATCGCTTAATATTTGGATTAAGAATTATGCCACTAATAAAAACCTGATTTACGTTGATTATTATTCACCCATAGTTATATTTCACTATAAAAACCCTGAAAAGTATATTAACCCGCTTTATTCATACCTGAGCACAGCGAAAGGTGTGAATGTGCGATGGGCATTGGGTTGCAAAGCGGGAACCGAACAAAGTGAGCTCACGCAAGTAAACCCCTCCCGATTTTACATCGGGATAGCTACACCCAAAATTGGGAGTTTTTATTTTCCCAATATTGAGGTGTAGCTTAATCGTCAGGATTATTAATGAATAATCCGGGTTAAAAATAATGCAGTAAAAATAACCGATTAACTGAGTTTGCCTAACTCGAAACCCTCAATGATTCAATATTCATTTTATAGTAAATGCAAATTACTTACTTCTTTCAAGTTAATAATATTGAAATCAAGCACTTAATAAATGTCGATTAAAGTAGGAATCGTTTGCAGGTAATACAATTGAAAATATTTTTACCGTTTGGTCAAACTTTTTGGTCAATTTATTTGGACATTCAAAAAATTGCTTTATTTTTATTGACCAGATGGTTAAACTGTTTAAATAAACCAAATGATTCATTAAGATGGAGAAAGAATTACTCACTGAAGAGAAAATTGCCGAAGCTGCCCGCGAAGTGTTTATTGAAAAAGGCATGAATGGTGCACGGATGCAAGAAATTGCCGACAAGGCCGGAATTAACAAATCACTTTTGCATTACTATTTCAGAACCAAGGAAAAATTGTTTGCCTTTATATTTTCAAAGCTTATCCATAGAATAGGCGATAGGCTTGAGAACTTGATGCAAGAAGGGGTTAGCATAGAAGATAAAGTAAAAGGCTATGTAGAATTGTATATCGATATTTTGTTGAAAAACCCGTTTTTGCCCAATTTCATTTTAAACGAAGTAACCCGAAACCCCGATGCCATTTTTGAAGGTTTTGCAGCAGCCAAAATTAACCCTCAAAAATTCTTTGCCCCGCTGGAAAATCAACTGAAAGCCGAGGGATACAACATTGATCCCCGCGATTTTGTAATTAACATATTATCGATGGTGATTTTTCCTTTAGCCGGCCGACCCATTTTAGAGCATATTGTTTTTAACGGCGATAAAAAAGCCTATAAGGATTATATTTTATCGCGGAAAAAAAGCATTGTGGAATTTGTAATGTTTGCCTTGGAAGGATATAAAAAGTTAGAAGTTAGAGATTAGAGTTTAGAAACTATAGATTAGAAATAGTAACAATTAATAATATGGAATCCTTAATTAGACACATTTTAATGGCAAGTACAATGGCAATTTGTTTATTAGCCAAAGTCATAAGCAGAATTATTCACCACTTTTTTCATCTTGTGGGCTTTGCCTTAATAGCTCTATTTATGGTTATTGGTTTAACGGGGTACTCCCAAAATGTGGTTAGCCTTAAAATGTGTCATGATAGTGCTGAAGTAAAGTTTCCGCTTGCCGAACAAAAAGCGAAGTTTGAACAAATAAACCAACTGAAACAAGACAATCTGGCATCAAATTACCTGCCCACATTGAACTTAAAGGCAAAAGCTACCTATCAATCGGAGGTAGTGGAGTTCAAAATCAGTGTACCCGGTATGGATCTCCCGGCAATGCCCCATGAACAATATTCAGCCAATATTGAAATAAACCAACTTATTTACGATGGAGGAAATAGTAAAGCGGCCCAGAAAGTTAACGAACAAAATTCGTTGATAAACATCCAAAAAGTTGAAGTGGATATCTATGGTTTAAAAGTACAAATTAACCAGCTATACTTCAATTGTTTGCTTCTACAGGAAAACGAAGGTATTTTGCAACTTACCCATGAAACCATCATTGAGAAACGAAAGATGATGATATCCGCTGTAGATCAGGGAATGGTGCTGGAATCGGAATTGGATAATCTAAGCGCCGAAATGTTGCGGCTCGAACAACAGATAATTGAAATAAAATCAGCAAAAGCACAGGTACTGAAGGCCTTGGAAATACTTTCGTGCGTTACCATTAATGAAAACAGTGAACTTTTGCCACCTCAAATTGGAACCGATAATAATACTTCTATTTTCAGACCTGAGCATAAACTTTTTCAGAATCAATCGCAACTGTTGGATGCTACCCTTGATTTAACACAGAAAAAACGCATGCCTACGCTGGCTGCTTTTGCAAATGGCGGATATGGTAAGCCCGGTTATGATTTTTTTAACGATGAAATTCACGGATTTTATATGGTTGGCGCCCAATTCCAGTGGAATATATGGGATTGGAAGCAAACCAACCGCGAAAAACAGCAACTTTCCATTCAAAAACTCATTGTTGATGACAATAGGAAGGCGTTCGATAAAAACCTGACCATCTCATTAAGTGAAGCTGAACTGCGTGAACAAAAACTGGAACAACTTATTACAAAAGATAAGGCCATTGTTGAGCTCCAATCAAGAATTAGCAACCGGTCGGCTGAACAAATGAAAAACGGTACCAAAACATCGTCCGATTACCTGCGCGATTTAAATGCAGAGAAACAAGCCCGCATCAATTTAGAATCAAGGCAAATTCAACTTATACAATCACAGGTTGATGAACTAATGATTAAAGGGGCACCTTTGTTTTAGGGGTAGAAACTATATTTTAGAATTTAGAAACTAGAGATTAGAATTTAAAAGACGAGAGATGGAAGACGGAAGTCAGAAGTTGGAAAAGCCCTGAAAGGGCGCAAGAACAAAGCTCGGGGCACTTGTCTCGCTTTAGCGGAACGCCCTTGGTAGAATAACAAACACCATAAGCGGTGCAACTAGAGATGTTACCATAGAATGGCAACACTACATGCACCGCAATATGGATAGAACAATTGGAAATAGTTAAATAGAAGTCAGTAGGCAGAGACCAATAATTAGAAACCAGCTAACAGCAACCAGAATTTAGAAAATAGACATAATAACACATTTAATATGAATCAAATGAGAAACTTAATATTCACTATTGCAGCCATCGGTTTAGTTAGCTGCAGCAGCAATATGCAAAAAGCGGATGCCTTTGGAAACTTTGAGGCTGACGAAATACTGGTGTCATCGGAAATGAGTGGTAAATTACTTTGGTTTACACTTGAGGAAGGTGCCATTATTGAAAAAAACCAAGTTGTAGGTGTGGTTGATACCATAATGCCATCGCTGCAGTTGATTGAAATTGATGCCCAAAAACAGCGGGTATGGGCTAATATGAAAAGTATTGAATCGCAAATTGAAGTACTCAACCAACAAAAAACAAACTTAACTATTGATTATGAACGCGTTTCAACACTCATTAAAACAGGTGCTGCTACACAAAAACAATTGGATGATTTGGATGGAGGATTAAAGATTATTGAAAAACAGAAGGAAGCAAGTGAAACACAAAAAAATGCATTATCAAAAGAAGTTCAGGTAATTGATTCCAAAAAACTGCTTCTGGAAGAGCAACTTTTAAAATGCCGCATCCCAAACCCTATCACAGGCACGGTACTTGAAAAATTTGCTGAACCGGGCGAGATGACCGCTGCCGGAAAGCCTCTGTATAAAATTGCCAACCTCGACAAAATCACCTTACGTGCCTATGTTTCTGGAGGGCAATTGCACCAAGTTATCAAAGGTAAGGCTTGCAAAGTCCGTATCGACAAAGGGAAAAAAGAATTCATCGACTTTGAAGGTACCATCACTTGGATATCGTCGCAGGCAGAGTTTACCCCTAAAATCATCCAAACAAAGGAGGAACGGGTAAATATGGTTTATGCCGTTAAAATTGAAGTACCTAACAACGGAACCATCAAAATAGGGATGCCGGGCGAAGTCATTTTCTAAATTGTTTTCCATGATCGACATTCAAAACCTATCGAAAAGATACGGCGAGGTACAAGCCATCAAATCCATTTCACTGGAGGTGAAAGCCAACGAGTTGTTTGGGCTAATTGGTCCCGATGGAGCCGGCAAGACCACACTGTTCCGTATTCTAACCACGTTGCTGATTGCCGATTCGGGAACGGCTTCCCTTGATGGGATGGATCCGGTTTTGGACTATAAAAAAATAAGGGAAATGATTGGATACATGCCCGGCCGATTCAGTTTGTATCAGGATTTAAGTGTGGAGGAAAACCTAAACTTCTTTGCCACCGTTTTTGATACTACCATTGAAGAAAACTATGATTTGATTGCTGATATTTATAAGCAGATTGAACCCTTCAAAAAACGGATAGCCGGAAAGCTTTCAGGCGGAATGAAGCAGAAACTGGCCCTTTCGTGTGCCTTGATTCACAAACCGAAAATCCTGATTCTGGATGAACCCACCACTGGCGTGGATGCCGTTTCGCGCATGGAGTTCTGGCAAATGCTGAAGCGCTTGCAGCAAAAAGGCATCACCATTTTGGTAAGCACTCCTTATATGGACGAAGCCAGTCTTTGCGATCGGGTGGCCCTCATTCAAAACGGAGAGATTCTTACCGTTGATACCCCACAAAACATCACACACGGTTTTCCTAAAAAGCTATGGGCCATCAACGCTGCCAATAAATACCAATTGATTAACGATTTGCGCAGCCACCCAAAAACAGCGACGGTTTATCCCTTTGGGGAATTTGTACATGTGACAGCAAAAAACAATGAACTGGAAATCAACGAGATAATTTCATATCTGGAATCGAAAGGAAACCAGGGAGTTTTTAGTGAAGAAATAGTCGCCACAATTGAAGACTGTTTTATGGAGTTAATGAATACATCAATTAACAATTAATAATTAACAATGGGCAATTAGCAATGTGAAATTAACAATACAAAATGAAAGATGAAATTGAAATAAGGGTACGGAATCTGGTGAAAAAGTTTGGCAATTTTGTGGCCAACGACAACCTCAACTTTGATGTTTACAAAGGCGAAATATTTGGTTTTTTAGGAGCCAACGGTGCCGGTAAAACCACGGCAATGCGCATTCTATGTGGCTTGTCGCATCCCACTTCGGGCGAACTCACTGTTGCCGGTTACGATATTTATAAACAGACTGAGCTTATCAAGAAAAACATTGGTTACATGAGTCAGAAATTCTCACTCTACGATGATTTGAACATAGTTGAAAACATGGAATTATACGGAGGCATTTACGGATTATCCCGGAAACATATAAAACTGCGGGTGGAGGAATTGCTTTATAAGCTAAACATGGAAGCATCGCGGAATACGCTGATTGCCGACCTCCCACTGGGTTGGAAACAGAAACTGGCCTTTTCGGTGGCTATGTTCCACAAACCCCGCATAGTGTTCTTAGACGAACCAACCGGAGGAGTTGATCCCATTACCCGACGGCAATTCTGGGATTTGATTTATGAGGCAGCCCACGACGGGATTACGGTGTTTGTTACTACCCATTATATGGACGAGGCGGAATACTGCGACCGCGTTACCATTATGGTTGATGGACGGATTGATGCCTTAGACACTCCGGGAAGACTAAAGGAAAAATACCAGGCAACCACTATGAATGAGGTTTTTATTAAAGTGGCAAGGCCGGATTTTCAATTAACAATGGACAATTAATAATTAACAATGTGCAATTATCAATTATCAATGTTCAATTAGCAATGAGTAAATGATTAGTAAGTGTCAATATAAAATGAGTTATGAACAATTAAAATTTGTACTATGAAAGAAAATGTTATCCAATTGAAGACTTTTCAATTTGCGGTCAGAATCATTAAGCTTTACAAATATTTAGTTGAAGAAAAGAAAGAGTTTGTTCTTTCAAAACAAATTCTCAAAGCAGGAACCTCAATTGGTGCCAATACTGAAGAGGCAATTGGCGGCTACTCAAAGAAAGATTTTACTGCAAAGTTGGGAATTCCAATCCTTAATTACAGATTGTGAAGAAATTCTGAAAATTCTTTTTAGC
>DYQV01000155.1 GCA_020719105.1 Rikenella microfusus | reverse complement strand
TGTTGCAACGAAGAACCTGTTGAAACCGGCCGATATCCGCTTACCGATGTAGAATTGCAACTAATACCCTATACCCTTGGTGATACATTACATTTCATCCATTCCAATGGCTATGAATTTGATTTTAAGGTAACCCAAGAAACGTTGGAGTGGAAAAAACATTCTGAATTTTGCGAATGGAATTGCTGTGGTCAAGGATATTATTTCTATCAACAGAAAACCACGGTTTTAGAATCGTTGTACCCAAAATTAACATTGAAATTTCAATTGGGAGGGAATGATTGGTATTACTATTCCAATAATTTGAATATTGATATAAATAATAGGTTTGCTCTTTCCATGCCATTCGATAGTTTAGGCAATATAATTTGCGACAATCAAACCGTTCGCTGTTACGATACGCTAAGGATCAATGGACACCTTTACTATTATGTGTTTGAGAAGGAATTTGATTTTACCTACTTTCTTGAAGATTCTACCGTGTTTTTGCCGGAATCAATTTTATATAACCAATACGGACTGCTCCAAATTAAAATGACCAACGATGAAACGTATTCTCTCAAAAATTAGAACGGCCTTATTATTCAGTATTTTCGTTTCAACGGGTTTTCTGTCGGCTTGTATTGACGATGTAGAAGGAACCTTTTATATTTCCGATGAAGCGTTAAAATACCAGATAGATACCACTATAACTTCGTTTCAGATGCAGGATAATTTTGGTATTACCGAAGGATTCTATTTGGATCAAAATATTTGGTATGACACCCATCATTATTTTAGCCAGGTGGGCAATGGAGCCACTTACATAGAAACATTTGGTGTGAATTATTATTCAGTGCTCGGCAATTATTCATTTATGTTTGTGTTAAGGGCCCAAGTTGAATACACCCAAATGGAAATAGAATGGAATCAAACCGACAGGATCAGTTATAATTTTAATTCAAAAAAGGTTGAATCCGGGTTAAATACCAACATTTCGTTTTTTGATTCATTGTCGGTAAGAAACCATACTTATTTCAATATTATTGAAGTCGATTTTTCAGCCATTGCCAATCAAATAGGGCCCGATACCCCATTAAAAATATTCATATCGGGCAACGATGGGTTAATTAAATTCATCAGAAAAGAGGGAATTGTAGTTGAAAGGATTTATAACGAGCAACCACTTTCTATTGGGCAACCTTTATAAATGCCTCCGTTAGGTATGGTTTACAAAAGGCAAATCAATGTTGTTTAGCCCACTTTATAGCTACATTTCTAACAAAACATATTGATTTATATGGAAAATTCCATCCATGATACTCATTAGGTTAAATAAACCTTCTAAAACAAGTATCATGGAAACCAAGAAAAATCAAAAAGCCGATATCCGCAACCTGCGGTTTATCTTTCTTGAAACAGGAATGATTGTAGCTTTAGGCTTAGTTTTAGCCGCCTTTCAATGGGGAGTTAACGATAGGGGTGGGGTCAAATTTGATTACCAGATCCCTACTGAATTACCTTTGGAGTTGCCACCCATAACTACTGTTGACAAACCCAAGCCACCGGAACCTCCAAAGCCACCCAAGGCGTTAGAGATTGATCAAATTAAAAATAATGATCAACAGCCACTTGATAAGGTCGATTTTTCCAGCGAAGCAACACAGGATCAACCAGTTGTTACAATACCACTTGAGGATGAAAAGGAACTCGTTGACACCACCTATGAAATTTATTTGGTTGATGTAATGCCTAAATTTAAAGGGGGTGATGAAGCACTCGTGAGGTTTATTGGTTCAAAAACCATCTTTCCAAAAGAAGCAATCGAAAATGGAATCGGTGGTAGGGTTTATGTATCGTTTGTAATCAATGAAACCGGACAAGTTACTCAAATAGCCTTATTGCGTGGAGCAGACAATATACTGAATCAGGAAGCACTCAGAGTTGTTTCATCAATGCCAGATTGGATTCCTGGTCAAAAACGGGGAAAACCAGTAAAAGTTAGGTATCAGGTACCAATTAATTTCAAAATCAATTAATTCTAATTTACGAAATCTATCATTAAGCCTTTAAAAACCTGACCCTTGAGGTTGGGTTTTTTTATGATATAAACTGAATGAAGTATATGAGTTAAAATAGCAAGATTGTGAATAATTATTTACCATTTCTAAAATCTAACCTAGCTTTTCCTTTTATCTTTGTCGGTTTAGTATATAATAAAGTATTTTTTTTAAAGAAATGATTTGTTAATTGGCAAACTCACTCACAATGGCAAAAAAGGAAAAGCAAGACTGGAAAGATAGGTTGGATGTTGTGTATTCCACCAACCCCGATTTTAAGTATTCCAAAGAAGAGGAAGAAGTTCAGGAAACATTACCTCCTGCAAAGCAAACCTTGAAAGTAAGCATCGATCGCAAGCAACGCAAAGGTAAGTCGGTCACTTTGGTGGAAGGATTTATTGGCAGTGAGGATGATTTAAAGGAGCTTTCGAAAGTTCTGAAAACCAAATGCGGCGTGGGCGGTTCCGCCAAAGACGGCGAAATAATCATCCAAGGGGAGTTTAAGCAGAAAGTGGCTGAAATATTGACGGCATTGGGCTACAAGGTAAAGCTTATAGGTGGTTAATGGTATTTTGTCGCAAGATTCAAGATTTGAGATACAAGATATGAGATTAGAAGTTAGAAGCTAGAAGTCAGAAGACAGAAGTTAGAAGACCGAAGTTGGAAGTTGAAACACAGGCTGTAAGCCTGAGAGAACAAAGCCAGGGGCAACGCCCCTGGTAAAGTGGCGTAGGAAGTAAGCGGTGCAACCAGAAATGTTACCATGGAACACTAAAATAACATGCACCGCAACACAGAGCAGTCAGAAGTTTGAGATTAGAACAATTTAACAATTTAACCATCAACAGTAACCTTCAACCAGTAAGAACAAATTGAATGGCAAAAGAATTAATACTTGCAATTAACGATCATCGTAAATTTGGAACCCTGATTTCTGCTTATGTCATAAATCCGTCCGAAGGAAATACCTTTTATACCAGTATTGAAAAAGCCAACAACATCAATGTTAAAGAGATTGATGAGTTCACCAATACTAAAGCCACCATTGTAAAGCTCATCAGCGAATACGACGACAGTTACATTGCCAATCTGTTTACCCGAAAAAAGGAAGAAGCACGTGATTTTATAAAGAAAGTAGATCATGAATTTATTGAATTACGCATTAAACCCCATATTGAAAGGCGCTTGCATCAAATAATCAAACTTTTGCCAACGGCTCAATTGCGTATTTTTTATAAAGACCGCAGCTATGCTACCATTTACCTGGCCGATGAAATATTTCATGCTGGAACCAACGCCAAAGCAGTGTTTAATTTTAACAGGAATGAAGAAGGAATTCAGTATTTTTTGTCGATTCATCATGGGGGTGAAGTAATTATTTTAAAGAATAAGAAAGTTCAGATACTTACCGACTCACCATGCAACCTGGTTCTGAACCAGAAGTTATATACATTCCACGATGTGGATAGTAAAAAATTGCTGCCTTTTTTTGAGAAACAGTTCATAAGCATACCCAAACAAACCGAACTGGAGTATTTCGAAAAGTTTGTATTGAATACCATTATGCATTTTAAGGTAATAGCCCAAGGATTTGTTATTAATGAACTATCGCCTACCCCCAAAAGGCAGCTTTACCTGCAAAACGACATGCAAGGCAAACCCACCTTGCTATTGAAGTTTCAATACGGTAACAAAATACTTTTGCCCAATAACTTGGATAAAATATTTGTTACCATGGAAGTGAAAGATGATGAATATATTTTTACCAAAACCATCCGAAACATCGATTTTGAAAAAGCAGCAAAGGAGCAGTTAAAACCCATTGGCCTCGATTCTCCTGATGGCATACATTTTTATCCCAAGGTATTGAAAAATGAGTTGGCAGGCGATGAGCTTTTTTCCATGGTAAACTGGCTAAACCAAAACGTTGAAAAGATTAAGGAGCTATCAGTTGAATGCAAACAAACATTCTTTACCCACAAATATTTGTTGTCGCCCATTATCATTGAGCTCAGCGTAAGCGATACCAACGATTGGTTCGATGTGAAAGGGAGCGTGAAATTGGGTGGTTTTACCTTTCCCTTTATAAGGTTGAGGCGCAATATTTTAAAGCACATCCGAGAATACGAACTGCCCGACGGAACCATTGCCATTTTGCCTTTGGAGTGGTTTGCCCGATACAAAGAGCTTTTCTTATTGTCGGAACATAGCGAGGCTGGATTAAAGCTTAAAAAAATTCATTTCAACTTGCTTTCATCGCAACAAATTGGGATAAAAGGCTCGCAGGGACAGAAAATCAAAAACCTGTTGTCCGAGGGGTATAAATTGGAAACAGATGTACCCGATGGATTGCAGGCAACGCTTCGTCCTTATCAGGTGGAAGGCTTTAGCTGGATGAGGCAATTGAAGCACCATAATTTTGGTGGCTGTTTGGCCGATGATATGGGATTAGGTAAAACCCTGCAAACATTATCGCTTTTACTCGAATCAAGCACTAAGCAAGTTGTGGCATCTTATTTGGTTAATGAAAAACCCATTACCCAACTTAGCCTTTTTGATGCTCCGATAACTACAGCCGCACCACAAATGAAGGCTCCAACCAGTTTGATTGTAATGCCGGCATCGTTAATCTATAACTGGTACAACGAGGCTGCTAAATTCACCCCACAACTTAAAGTATTCAAACATGTGGGCAACAACCGGATTAAAGATTTGGCAGCTTTTTCGAAATACGATCTGATTTTAACCACCTATGGGGTTATCCGGAACGATGTGGATGAATTGAAAAAATTCCCCTTTCATTACGCAATATTGGACGAAAGCCAAGTGATAAAGAACCCCGATTCCAAAAACTATCAATCGGTAATCCAGTTAAAGGCATCACATAAGCTGGTACTTACCGGCACGCCCATCGAAAACAGCCTTACGGACCTTTGGAGCCAGATGAATTTCTTAAATCATGGTCTTTTGGGTAGTTATAGTTTTTTCAAAAATGAATTTGTTACTCCCATTGAAAAGCAAAACGATGAGGCAAAAAGCGAAAAGCTGCAAGCACTCATTCATCCATTTATTTTGCGCCGTACCAAAGACCAAGTTGCCAAAGATCTGCCAGCCCGGACAGAACAGATTCTTTATTGCGAAATGGGTGAAGTGCAACGGAAAATTTATGAAGAAGAAAAATCAGCCATCCGGAACGCTATTTTTGAAAGCCTGGAAAAGAAAGGAGTTCAAAACTCGGCTATTATGGTGCTACAAGCCATTACCCGGTTACGCCAGTTGGCCAACCACCCGAAACTGTTGAAAATAGAAGAAGAGTCGGGTAAGTTTGAAGAGGTAACGCGGATGTTGCAAAATGTAGTGGCCGAAAAACACAAAGTATTGATATTTAGCTCCTTTGTCGGTCATTTGAATCTATATAAAGCGTATTTAGATGAGAATAACCTCAAATATTCCCTGCTAACCGGCCAAACCAAAAACAGGCAGGATGTGATTGAAGAATTCCAGAACGATTCCGATATACAAGTTTTCCTAATTTCGCTCAAAGCGGGTGGAGTAGGATTGAACCTTACAGCAGCCGATTATGTTTTTCTTCTCGATCCGTGGTGGAACCCCGCAGCCGAAAACCAAGCCATTAACCGTGCCCACCGTATTGGGCAAGATAAAAAAGTATTTGTTTACCGGTTTATCTCATCGGAAAGCATTGAGGAAAAAATTGTACAATTACAAAGCCGAAAAACCGAACTGGCCGATTTGTTCATCAATACCAACAACCCGTTTAAGACACTTTCGGCTGAACGAATTCGGGAATTATTTAGTTAATAGTAAAACGGTTGGTATAAATTAGAATGGTATTTACATCAATACTCGTAAATCTAAATCGGAGCTAGTCCTCCCCTGGGGGAGGTGCCCGAAGGGCGGAAGGGGAAAACACCAAAATGTATATGTAATAAATATGGCAACCGCATTTAAGAAACGAAACATTTTCGGCGCATGGTTTCCTCAAAATTTCAATTGAACGGAAGTGCTTGCGCCGATTTTATACTTGAAATTCAAATACCCCGGCTTAAAAGCCGGGGCTATTCAAATTTAA
>DYQV01000154.1 GCA_020719105.1 Rikenella microfusus | reverse complement strand
CTTATCCCGCTTTATTCATACCTGAGCACAGCGAAAGGTGTGAATGTGCGATGGGTATTGGGTTGCAAAGCGGAAAACCCCGATTTAACTATTACCAAAATTGGGAGTTTTAATTTTCCAAATTTTGTGGAATAGCTTAATCGTCAGGATTATTCATGAATAATCCGGGTTATATACTTTAAAAAGCTATTATAAAAACATGAGTTCGGTAATCATTTTGGTATAATTTGGTCACTAATTCAAACACAGATAAATGGACATCTTAAATTTAACTAATCTATTGTAATGTAAAGCTTCGTTAAAAGTTAGTGCATCAGGGCAACCGCATTTATGAACGAAAAATTTGAAATTCCCATTTTCGGCACATGTATTATACATTATTCCAATGAATTTTCACAACGTGTGCCGATTTTATACTACGAATTCATATACCCCGGCTTAAAAGCCGGGGCTATTTATATTAAATCCTTTCAGGATTTTTTTAAATGCGGTTGCCCTGGTTAGTGCATAGCTTGTATCTGCGTTTTAACTAAATTTTTATTTATTAAATAGTCCACATGGATAAAATTGAATTTCTTAGAATTAGCATGAGTTGAAATTATTAAAAAAGAAGTAATTTAGCCTTTATAAGAGTGAATTTTAGTGCAAAAAAGAAACAAAACTATAAAATCCCGGTTTATATACTTGGTAAAAGTCAATGCATTGATTAAGAATTAACAAATCGTTAATAAACGAATAATCCATTCAATTTACCTTTGATAGTTTACTTTTAATTACCGCAAAATGTTGATTATGAAAAAGTTATTATTAATTGTGTTCCTTTTTATTACACATTCAATATTTTCGCAAAAAGCGGAGGTATTTGTTTCTGATTTTAAGTTGGAAAATCATGCGGAAAAATGGTGTTGGGCCATTAGTCAGGATGGAAATAAAAATATGCTTATAGGTGTTACCAATGGAATCGTTGTTTTTGATGGTACAAATCAGCATTTTGATAAATTGCCATTCACTCCCTTGCAAATAAAGTACGATTCTATAAATAAACGTGTATGGGTTGCTGGATATGAGCGAATTGGAGTGATGGATTATTCCGGATACGGCCGTTATAATTATAAAGAATTAGCAACTTATTCCGATAAAGAGTTTAAAAATATACAGTTCTTAAACGACACGGTATATTTGGTATCAGCCTCACTTTTAGTGCGGTTCAACCAAAAAGATGCTGCTAAAATAGATGCAATATCTTCAGGTCAAACAAATATAGAACAGCTATTTAAACTAAAAGGTGAACCATACTTTATTATTGATTATTTTCTATATAAAATAGAGAATGGGGCATTTAAAGAGATTAACAATATTGATTTTCCGGTGGATGAATTTGCTTATGCCATAGCGAATAGTGATGAGGAAGTTTTAGTAGGAACCAAAAGCAATACCATATACTCCTTTAATGGTAAATCATTTAAAACATATACTATAAACCAAAGTCCATTTTTTGATAATAATTTAGTGGTTGGAGGAGCCAAATTAGCCAATGGAAATCTAATTTTAAGCAGTTTGGCTGGTGGAATAGCATTGGTTGATATAAACAAGAAACAAGTAATTAACCAAATCAGTTACTTTAATGGGCTACCCGATGATGAAATCCGGACTTTTTTTATCGATAGTGAACAAGCTATATGGGTTTCACATGAATTTGGTATAAGCCGGATCCATTTTACCGCCGGTATTGAAAACTATAGTTATTATCCAGGCTTGAAAGGTAATCCGTTGGCAATTTCCTATTTTGAAAATGAATTGTATGTTGCTACTAACGATGGATTATTTTCTTTATCGGAGGTTAAGAACTTTCATGAATTTGAGGTTTCTGTAAATATGCCAGTAAATGTATCAGTTACGGTACCGGCTGAAAACAAACCCATTGATTTACCAACTCAAGGAGTCTCAGAAGTACAAAAAGACAACAGCAAATCATTGTTTTCCTTTTTAAGCAAGAAAAAGAAAAAAACCGAAGAAGTAAGCCAAACGGCGGAAACCATTGCTCCTGCTGAAACAAGAAAAGAGGTGACCCGTAATGAGACTCAAATTGTGAAAAAGAGGAGTTTAAAATCAGTTGGTTACTATTTTAAAGCTATTGACGGTGTTGACGATAAATGTACCCAACTAGCAAGCTATAATGGGTTTTTACTTGTAGCTGGAAATAATGGTTTATATGCATTAAAATATGGAAAAGCGCAAAAAGTAATTTCAAATGTGAATGTTTACTACATCCATTGTTCATCCGCCAGTTCCGAAGCATTTATTTGTACCAGCAATGGTTTATATCAGTTAAAACGCAATTCTGGAAGTTGGGAAATTGTTCATTTTGCCGAAACAACCTCTTCAAGAATTCTGGCACTGGCCCAGGAACCTGAAGGAACCTATGTTTTAGGATTTGAAAATATGTTAATTAGGGCTCGGTTTAAAGGTCGCGATATTGAGGTAATTAATCAAACTGATTTAAAGGAAGCCGCCGGAAGAACTTTTTATATTAAAAACTTTGATAACAAAACACATATTTATAACACCAATAGTATTTATGAATTTACCACCAATGGTGAACTAAATTTAGAACGGGAAATATTAATTGGAGATTATTATTTGGGAAATCAAACCGATTATTTATGGCTGTTTCACAACGAAAATTGGGAGTTAAAAACAAATGCAAAAACAGCTTTTAATAAGGAACAATTGAATAAACTTCAATTATTTCAGAATTTACGCTACATTGATGTTAGCGCCTCAGATGATATTTGGGTGGTCACTGAAAATAATCGGTTTTTTAAAATTTCGCAAAACACAACCTCAAACCAACTGGTTGATTTTAATTTGAATGTTTTAGGCGTTGAAATAGAAGATAAATTAAAGGAATTTACGGGCGATATAAGCCTGAAATCAGGTCAAAATAACTTAACCATCCTGCTGAGTGCACCCTATTACATTGCACAGAAAGAAGTTTATTTTAGACATCAAATAAAAGGGTTAGATGATGATTGGACCAAATGGTCCAACGATTCACACCTCAAATTGAATTATCTCCGGCCAGGAAGCTATTCACTCCTAATTGAAGCAAAAAGTGCTACCGGACAAAATGCAGAACTGAAACCCATTAAATTGAAAATTGCCAAACCATTTGTTCAGTCGGCATTGTTTTTTGTATTAATCATTCTTGCTGCAGGTGGTGCATTTTACCTTTTCTTTAGATATCGGTTAATTAAACTGGAAAAAGATAAACAAATACTGGAACAAAAAGTTAAAGAGCGTACCCATACCATAGAAGAACAAAAGGAACATATTGAAAAAATTCACGATGAAATAACTCAAAGTATTCGGTATGCAAAACGGATTCAAACGGCGATGCTTCCTCATAATGAAATTATTGAAGCCATGTTGCCCCATCATTTTATTTTATTTAAACCACGTGATATTGTGAGTGGTGACTTCTATTTTTTTAAACCCATCGGTAAAAAATTACTTTTTATTGCTGCTGATTGTACCGGACATGGCGTACCTGGTGGTTTTATGAGTATGCTTGGAATATCCTATTTAAGTGAAATTTCAAGTCAGATTCCCGACCCAACAGCCAGTGAAATAATCAATCATTTACGCGAAAAAATAAAACTAACCCTCGGACAGACAAGTACTGATTCCACCCAAAAAGATGGAATGGATATGACAGTTTGCTTAATTGACACGGAAAAGAAACAAATTCAATATGCCGGCGCATTCAACCCGCTCTATTATATCAGAAATAACGAATTGGAAATAGTTAAAGCCGACCGACAACCGGTAGCTGTATATTTCAAAGAAGAGGAATTTACAAACAATATAATCGAGGTTAAAAAGGGAGACATTTTTTATATGTTTTCCGATGGGTATGTTGATCAGAATGGAGGTCCGAACAATAGAAAATTCATGTCGAAAAATTTTAAAGATTTGTTGTTAACCATACATAAATTGCCCTTGAATGAGCAGAAAGAAAAATTAACTAAAAACATTGAGGATTGGCAAGGCGATGCCACTCAAGTAGATGATATATTAGTTATTGGATTCCAACTTTAACCGTTCACTTAGTGCCTAGTAAAAAGAAAGGTAAAGAATGAGCTTTACCTTTCTTAATGGCTTATATAATATACAGATATTATCATCGAAATAATCTAAGTTAAAATAATGGTTAAACTTCAATTAGGTATTTTACTTTTTTTTACTTTACTCAATTTCCAACCGGCTCAAGGGCAGCAAAAGTATGCTACCCAATCAAAAAAAGCCATACAATTTTATGAAGAAGCCATACAATGGTATAAGCAAATGAATTATGATGAAGCTATAAACAATCTTAATCTTGCCATTGAAAAGGATGCTTTATTTGTAGATGCCTATTTGTTAAAAGCTGAAGTTTACCGCTCACATAAGCTTACTGAACTTGAAATAAAAAACTATCTAAAAGCTATTGAAATTAACCCCAACTATTTTGAGTATGTGTTTTTTAATTTAGGGTCAGCTTACTATAACATGGGAGAGTATAAACAAAGTGAAATTCAATTGCTAAAGTTTATTTCCATCTATCAAGGAAAACCAATTACACTTGCAAAGGCCAACAATTTGCTCAAAAAATGTGAATATGCCCAAAGCTTGGTTGATAACCCGGTACCTTTTACACCCATTAACCTGGGACCAGCAGTAAATGATTCATTAGATCAGTATTGGCCATCCTTATCAGTAAATGGGAAAACGTTGGTTTATACTGTAATGTTAGTTGATAGTTCACGTAAGACAATGTTTGGAAATTATGCCCATCAGGAAGATTTTTATACAAGTCGGTTTGTTGATGGAGAATGGAAAAAAGGACAACCGATTGGTCCACCAATAAATACCATTGCAAATGAAGGGGCTCAACAAATTTCAGCCGATGGTAAAACGTTGGTTTTTACCGGTTGTAACCGAAGCGATGGATTTGGTAATTGTGATATCTACTTCTCATTTCTTCAAAACAACGAATGGACAGTTCCGGTGAATGGCGGCCCACTTTTAAACAGCTCATTCTCTGAAAAACAACCCTCGTTATCGGCTGATGGTCGAGTACTCTACTTTGCCTCTGACCGACCCGGTGGAATTGGGGAAATGGATATCTGGTATTCTATGCGCTCTTTGGATGGTTATTGGCAGCTTCCTAAAAACATGGGAAGGGTAATAAATACGGTTTATGAAGAGGCCTCTCCTTACATTCATTCCGATAACCGTAGTTTTTATTTTAGTTCCGATGGACATCCCAATTTGGGATATAAAGACATTTTTTATTCTCATAAGAATGATTCCAATCAATGGACAAAGCCCCAGAATTTAGGATATCCTATCAATAGTTTTCGCGACGAAATTGGTCTGGTGATTAACAGCTCCGGAAATAAAGCTTATTATTCATCAGATATTAATAATTCACTGGATATTTATCAATTTGAATTACCGCTTGCTGTTAAACCTAATCCAGTTGCCTATATTTCAGGAATTGTAACGGATACCGACACCCATCAGAAACTAAGTGCTTTAATTCAATTACTTGGATTAACTAACCTTGATACATTGGCATTATTGCATGCTGATCAAAACGATGGAAGTTTTTTGATATGCTTGCCAGCAGGAGCATCCTATGCTTTAAATGTGTCACACCCCGGATATTTATACAAATCAATTAACTTCAATTTAGATTCTATTAATTCATTTAACGAACCGTTACTTTTGAATATTGAGTTAAATAGAATAAATGAAGGAAAATCAGTAGTCTTGGAAAATATATTTTTCGAAAAAGACTCATTTAATCTGCTGCCTCAATCGTATACCGAACTTCAAAAATTGATTGATTTTATAACAAATAATCCAAATTTAGTTTTTGAAATTGGAGGGCATACCGATGATTCGGGCACTAAGGAATACAACCAGCAATTATCAGAAAAAAGGGCAAAAGAAGTATTTAATTTTTTAATTCAAACACTAACTAAAGTTGATAATATTTCATTTAAAGGTTATGGTGAATCACAACCCATGCTGCCAAACGATTCAAATGCAAATAGGGCAAAAAATAGAAGAACGGAATTAAAAGTTTTAAAAAT
>DYQV01000153.1 GCA_020719105.1 Rikenella microfusus | reverse complement strand
ATTCGTGTAATTCGTGGACTGTTTTTGTTTTTATTTCTAAATGCGGTTGCCCTGAGTTTTTTCGTACACCCAAAACAACCTCTTATCAGTTGTCTATTGTTCTTAATTTATGATAGCGGTTATTGGCCATTTATTTCCTTTATAGTTTTCAAGATTTGCTACAATGGAACCTATCAATATTTTTGCCTCAATCCGAATTGGGACCCGAGCCTTGTCATCCGATACCCAAACAACCATATCCTCACCTCCATTAAAAATGGTTCCTTCGACCAGTAAAATGGAAAATTTTTGACATCGGTATTTTTTGGAATCATTGGTTGAAATTTCCTCTTTTCCCAAATAACGTAAATGCAAGGGGTATATTTTATCCTCAATAGCCAAATTTATTGGACTGGTATCGTTAATTTTCATGTTTTCGAAGTTTAAATTGCGGCAGGCATAAATAGCTGTTAGCAAATCAAAAACGCATCCCTTCATTAAAAGGGTGTCTGCTTTCATTGGTTCATCGCCATTTTTAATTTGAGTATATATTTTACTATATTTTTGGTCAAACACATACCTATTGTATGCTTGTACTCCACCTTCACTGGTGTTTTTCGAAAACCAGATTGGGGCTAATGTGGTTGAATCGGCTTTCGATTCAAAACGATCCCGAACTTCATATATCCAGCTATAATTCGGGTGCGTGTTACCCATACTAGTAAAATGAAAGCCTTTTTTTCCATCGTAACTAAGCGGTTCTGTTTTAAAAGAAACCCCTGCCGCATTTAACCAAATAAACCCCAAGTGGTAATAAACCTGATAGTAGGCTTCCTCGCCCGAATTAAATACCGTATTGGTTATCGAGCATTGCGCGTTACTAATTGTTGAAGTATAAAATAGAATGCTGATGGCTAATATCAATGCTTTCAATGAAATTCTGTTTTAATTTGTAAAACACTCCCTCTTTTATACCCAAATTGAGCAATTTGCTACCACAAATCTGCTCAATCGCCTGAACAATTGTAAGTTTCCACAAATTTTCGTTTCACTCAATTTGTGAAAAACAACAATTGCTATGTCGGGGTTTTACCTAAGTTGATATCTTTTTTGAATTTTTCAGCAACAAATTGAATGGTTTCAGCAACCGGTTTGTATTCAAAATCGAAAAATTCCATGATTTTTTTCCCTGAATAATTATCTTTTACATGTGCGCTGCGATGATTGTTCTTTGTAAATGAGGATGCTTTCCCGGATATTTTTTCCCACAACCATAAAATTTGCCAAGTAGCCCATGTAACCTGTTTGCTGGCATAATATTTTGGCGATTTACTATTTAAAGCTTCCGCCATTTGAACAAACAATTCCTTGTAGTTGAGCGTTTGGGAAGCTAAAACAAACCGTTCCGATTCAATTGGGCTTTCCATTAAAAGAATCATGGCTCGGGTTACATCGCGAACATCGACATAACTTGTTGAACCAAGCGTATAAAACAATTGTCCTTTATACGCCCTTTTAAAAAACTGGGCGCTTCCGTGATTCCACAATCCAGGACCCAGTATTACCGCCGGATTTACAATTACGGCTGGCAATCCCTCGGCCATTCCCCGCCATATTTCCAATTCAGAATAATACTTGCTAATTGAATACGCTGATTTGCCCGATGCTGACCAGGGTGTGTTTTCATCAATCGGCTGACCAATAATTTTCCCTCCCAGAGCCCCAATGCTGCTTACATGGCATAGCTTTACTACATTTTTTTCCAAGCATGTGTTTACCAAATTAGCTGTTCCAACCATGTTGGTTTCAATAAGTGTTTTTTCATCCGAAGGATTAAAAGAAACCAAAGCGGCACAGTGATATACTTTTGCTTTTTGAGGCATAATGCTCAGTAAGCCTTCCATATCAAGCAAGTCACCTTCAACCCATTGTACCTTTTTACTTATTTGTTGAATCTGGTGGGTGTAAAAACCTCCCATTTGCTCAAATTTAGGGGTGGTTGTTCCCGGCCTGATTAAAGCCATTACCTCTTCACCCCTTTCTATTAAATCAACAATTAGGCGCGCTCCAACTAATCCCGTTCCTCCGGTTACAAAAACCATGTGCTGCTTTTTTTTAACTGATTTTAAAAATTGTAGTAAAAATAATCGAAAAATTACAGTTCCTCTTCTGATTTAGGCGATATATAAAAGGTTAATAAAATTTAATCCTTTTGTTGATGCCAAACTATAATGTTTGCTATATTTATGATTCTAATTCTTATGCTATGAAAGCCCGTATCCAACTCCTATTTGCATTTACCTTTTTAATTCAAGTTGTGATTGGTCAAAATAACTACTTTAATACGCTTCAGCGAAATGAAAAGCGTTTCTTTTCTCAAAAAATGAATTTTAAAGCAATCAATAATCATGCTGACTATGATATAATATACCACCGGATATATTGGGAGGTTGATCCTTCCCAATTATATATCAAAGGTTTCATTACTTCTTATTTTAAAACACTTACTCCTGATTTTTCTGCCGTCCATTTTGATATGATTGATGAATTAACTGCTGACAGTGTTCTATATCACAACAATAAACAATCATTCACCCACCAAGCCGGGTTGCTTAAAATTAATTTGCTTTCACCGCTTAATACCGGCACTCTTGATTCGGTAACCGTTTTTTATCAGGGTGTTCCCCTTTCAGGGAACGGATTTGGTACTTTCGAAATCAACACGCACGATAATACACCCATTCTTTGGACCTTATCGGAACCTTATGGTGCTAAAGATTGGTGGCCCTGCAAGCAAACGTTAACTGATAAAATAGATTCCGTTGATATTTATGTTAAAACTCCATCCGTTTATAAAGTGGGTTCAAACGGAAAACTGATTTTTGAAAAAATATCGGGCGACAGCAAGCTAACTTATTGGAAACATCGGTTTCCGATTGCTACTTATTTGGTTGCCATAGCGGTTACCAATTATTCCTCCTTTTCCGATTATGCAAAAGTAAACGAACAAAACGATACGGTTGAGATACTTAACTACGTGTATCCTGAATCGTTGGAATGGGCAGAGCCCATGGCTAAATATACGGTTGATGCCATTGAATTATATAGTTCCCTGTTTATTCCTTATCCTTTTTACAAAGAAAAATATGGCCACGCCCAGTTTGGCTGGGGCGGCGGTATGGAACATCAAACCATGTCGTTCATGGGAGGGTTCTCTCCTGATTTAATTGCCCATGAATTATCGCACCAGTGGTTTGGCGATTATGTTACCTGCTCCAATTGGCACGACATCTGGGTTAACGAAGGGTTTGCCGTGTTTTGCGAAAGCTTGTGTCAGGAATATCTGCATCCGGAAAATTATTTAAGCTGGAAAAATGGCCGGATGAAATATGTTTTAGACAATGCCAAATCAGGAAGTATTTATGTTGAAGACACCACTGACATAAATCGAATTTTTAATTATGCGTTAACCTATCAAAAAGGGGGATTAATAATTCATCAATTACGAAATCAAATTGGTGATACTGCTTTTTTTTCCGGAATTAAAAACTTGCTTACTCATGATGATACTAAAGCCGGTTTTGCCTCGGCAACGCAAGTTAAAGAGTATTTAGAAGCCGCCGCCGACACCAATTTAACTACTTATTTCAACAATTGGTATTATGGCCAGGGGTATCCTAAGTATAGTTTGGCGTGGAATCAAGATGTGAATGATACCGTTCACATAACTATATCTCAAAAAACGACCCATTCCTCAATCTCCTTTTTTGCTATGAAAGTGCCTTTGTTATTAAAAGGAGCTGAAAATCAAAGCCTTGTGGTATTCCACAACACCCAAAATAACCAATCTTTTACCTGCAAACCGGGCTTCTTTGTGACCAGTATTGAATTCGATCCGGATTATACCCTTATTGCACCCCATCCGGCTACATTTGTTGTAAGTATTCCGAACGAGGAGCTAGAAAAAACAATCTCTATTGCTCCCAACCCGGCCAATAGTTTGCTGACAATAAAATCGGGGAAAAACACTCCTATTATTGGTATTGAAATTGTTGATGTGTCGGGAAAACAATTGTTTCGGGAAAAATATGCTCACCAATCAAAAAAAATAGAGGTGAACATAAGTAAAATTCCGAATGGTATTTATTACGTAAAAATAGAAACTACCGAAGGAGTGGTAACTAAGAAACTAGCTATACGTTAAACAATTGACTACCGAATCATAACAGCCAAATTGGCTTTAGGGGTTTTTATTATTGTTCCGGGTGGAATAAATATTTTGTCGCCCGCTTTTACGTTTGAATACACTTGCTTTTTACCTACCGATTTAAAACTTGTTATCCGAACTCTTTTTTTATTCTCCACATAGTAAAGATAATACTCTTTGTTTTTTGGGTGATTAATTGTTTTCAATAATTCTTCGGAATTAATAAAATAATTGTACACCACTTCGCCATCTTCAACAATGAGGTAATAGTCCTTATCATCAACAGGTATTAAGTAATTTTCTTTTTGCTGGACAAACATCGGCTGGTTTTCATAAGCTGGAATCTGATAATGCTGCAAATAAGTGGTACGCACATACCCGGAATAGAATTCAGCCAACGCGTTAGCAAAAATCTGATCCATCAGTTCATGGTCAATTGGATTTTCTTCCCGTGCAATAAAGGTTAAATTTATCATACCATAGAGATTTTCCTTGAATTGACTGGTATCTAAGGGAATGCTGTTGTATTGAGCGAATAATTCCTCATAAAACAAGCTCCGTTTCATTACTTTCTCAGCATATTTTATCGCCTCCTCCCCTGCTCCATTGTAATTCTTTATCCCTTCAAATTTGTGTTCAAAATCGTAATTTTTAACTTTTCCAAGAAAAATAAAGGGGAATTTGACCATTGCCCGGTTGCTCTTAAAATGATGCCTCCCTTTCTTGTCAAAATAAAAATATTCCTTCCAGGTTTCTCTGTCGGTTTTGTAAAGAATTTTTGCTGTTTTACGGTACAACTGAGGTAGCCCTATACTCATTTTTTCGTCGCCTATTGCTTGCGGATTAAAAGCCGATTCAGTAAACTGTTGCGCTAATACAATGCTTAAGCTGGGGGCATCGGCTCCCATTTTTTGATAAGCGGCCCATGCTTCTTCTTCGTAATACCTCACTAAATTTGAAGGTATATACCCAACCCCTGTTTTATACGACGGGCTATAAATTACATAATATTTCGTAGAGTAATCATCGCGGAAGCTTTGCATTTCAATGGGAATTTGAAACCGTTTGGGAATTTGGTTTTTTTGCCACGATACAAATTGAGCTTCCCGCTGTTTTTTGTAAGTTGCATATTGCTTTTTATTCATTTTGTGGTAATTAACCAATTTCTTCATGTCATTGGCAGCATCATCGCCCGTGGCATGTAAAATTTTAGGTAGAAAAATCAAACCCAAAATGATCCCAAAAAAAAGCTTGCTAATTTTCATTGATTCCTCTCTAAATTCCTGTTTCTGGTTGCAAAATTATGCTTTTTTCCTGTCTTTCTATCTCTGCTTTTGATAATTAGAGCTTTTTGCCATAACAGGAGGCTTTTATTTCCATGACGAAATAGTATAACAAAATGCTCCATAAATCACATTGTTGTATTGTCCTCTGTACATAGGAACTGAATAACCACTGGTATAGGGCCGGGCCGGTGTAAGTGAATAGCTGAAAAAAGCCCCGAAACTAAACTGTTTGGTCCAATGGTAATTAATACCCGCCAACCCGCTTAATTCAAATTTGTTGAACGGGGGTTTAGGTTCCAGTAACCCTGTTCCATCGGTATCCTCAAGTGACCTCATAAGGTATCCAAGAGCCAAACCTCCCTCTAAATCAATGTTTTTGCGAATAAAATAACGGGCCGTCACAGGAATCTCAATGTATTGAAGCACCGACTTATAATATTCCCCGGCTTCTGAGTCGGCGTGTTTGCTACCTTTGCTAATATAACGAATGCCTAATTGCCAGCCCATTTTTTTTGACACATATCGGTTTACAAATGCTCCTCCAACAATACCGGCTTTGTTATACCCCCAATAGGTATCACCATCGAGTTGCGAAATTACCATTCCTCCATAAATCCCGGAATTAAATTCCTGAGCTGCTGAATGATTGATAATAAAAAGTACTCCAAGTGTAATTAAAATAAAATTTCTTTTCAT
>DYQV01000702.1 GCA_020719105.1 Rikenella microfusus | reverse complement strand
GAGGTTGGAAGACCGAAGTTGGAAGCGAAAAAAAAGTAACTAGAAACCAGCAAGCATTAGCCAGTAACCTATTTCTTCTCAACCAGTTCTATTTCAAAAAACTCGGGCCACCATTTTCCGGTAACTATCAATTGCTTTGTATTGGCATTCCATGCTATTCCGTTCAACACATCAATGGGTTCCTTTATCTTACTTTTATCTAAAATTCCTGATAAATCAACCTGTTTTTTTACTTTTCCCGTTTTTGGATCTATCACTACAATTTGCTCAGAACCATAAACATTCGCATATATTTCGTTATTTATAAATTCCAGTTCATTCAAATTTTTTACAGGTTCCCTATTGTTGCAAACTTGTATTTTACGGATTTCCTGAAAATATTCGGCATCCAAAAAATAAATAATTTCCGTTCCGTCACTCATAATCAATTCCTTACCGTTATTGCACAAACCCCAACCCTCCGTAGGATAATTGAACTCGTACAACCTATTGAAGGTGCTTTTCCCGTAAACGTAACCCAAATTACTTCTCCAGGTAAGTTGAAAAATCTTGTCACTTAAAATAGTTATCCCCTCTCCAAAAACATCCGCTGGCAAATTTAAGCTTTGTACTATTTCATTCTTTTGTAAATCTATTTTGAATAGCATCGATTCACCATATTGGCCGGTGCCTTCATACAAAAATCCATCGGAAAATTCAAGGCCTTGTGTGTATGCCTTTTTATTATGCGGCCATTTATTCTTTACCTTATAAGAATAGTTAATCGGATTAAAATCAGAAACCAAGGGAATGGATATAACCCCTGATTTTTGTACCGAATGGTTCCAATAGAACGTTAACATCACAGAACGGTTTCCAGGCAATTCATCAACAGTTTCCCATAACACAAAACTCTCGGTTTTAAAAAACGTCGTTCGGTACAAACCATCCACGGCAAGTTTTATGGAATCTACCGATTCATTCACCGTGGTTTTATAATTAATTTGCACCGGATTGCTGGTCGGGTATATTTTCGATGCATCATACGAAAGAGTAACCAACAACTCTGCACTATTTGGTGCCTTGGATAATTGAACTTCATTGTTTTTTGAATCCACCGATTTTGGCCCGGTTTGGCACCCGATAGTGGAAAACAAAAACAGAAATACTAGTATTCTCATTATTCGTAACTAAATTTTCAGAAAGCGAAAGTAGCAATTATCCCAATAAAATGAACCCGTTTTATATCAAATTCAATGGTCACTTACTTTCTTCTGATAGCTAACCCGGATTATTCATGAATAATCCTGACGATTAAGCTATTCCACAAAATT
>DYQV01000152.1 GCA_020719105.1 Rikenella microfusus | reverse complement strand
TAAAGTTCTTTGATAAGTTTGGATTTATAATATTCTGAGAAACTGTTTAAATTCCTTGTATTTAGCAATAATTATTTTTTCCATACATCAGACCCATCCGTAAAATAATAAAAGTATTTTTGGAGGGGTAAAGAATTCACATTTAATTGTTACTGATTTGAATATTTTAGGAATCTCAGCGTATTATCACGACTCGGCTGCTGCCCTTTTGGTGGATGGCAAAATTGTTGCCGCAGCCCAGGAAGAACGATTTACCCGAATTAAACAAGATGCTTCATTTCCTTTGAATGCCATTCGTTTTTGCCTGCATCATGAAGCGCTTAGCATTAATGAGATTGATTGCATTGTTTTTTATGATAAGCCGTTTTTAAAATTTGAACGATTGCTCGAAACTTATTATGGTTTTGCCCCAAAAGGAATTGCCTCGTTTGTGACGGCCATCCCGGTATGGATAAAAGAAAAAGTGTTTTTAAAGAAAATTTTAAACGACGAATTCTCCAAAATAGAAGGCTTTAAAAAAGGCCAAATAAAATTCTTATTTCCGGAACACCACTTATCGCATGCCGCAAGTGCTTTTTATGTATCGCCTTATAAAGATGCGGCTATCTTAACTATTGATGGTGTTGGTGAATGGGCAACCGCCTCCATAAGCCACGGGGTTGATAAAACCATTTCCATAAAAAAAGAGATGCATTTCCCGCATTCATTGGGATTGCTTTATTCTGCATTTACCTATTACTTGGGCTTTAAAGTTAATTCGGGCGAGTACAAATTGATGGGTTTGGCTCCATACGGCATTCCAGATAGTATTCAGGTTGAAAATTATATTGAAACCATTAAATCGAAGTTGGTAACCATAAACTCCGATGGTTCCATTTGGTTGAACCAGAAATACTTTAATTACTCCACAGGACTGCGCATGGTTCACGATTCGAAATGGGAAAAGCTGTTTGGATTTAAAAAGCGTGAAACCGAAAGTAATATTGAACAACACCATTCAAACCTGGCATTGGCCATACAATGTGTTACTGAAGAAATTCTGATGTTAATGGCCACGGAGGCAAAACGATTGACCGGATCCTCTAATTTATGTTTAGCCGGTGGGGTTGCCTTGAATTGTGTGGCTAACGGAAAATTACTTCAGTCGAAACTTTTCGACCATATTTTCATACAGCCGGCTGCCGGAGATGCAGGTGGTGCTATTGGTGCGGCTTTGGCGGCTTATCACATCTTTCACAATAATGAGCGGACAATCTCGCAAATGGATTCCATGAGTGGTGCTTACCTGGGGCCTCAATACAGTGATTCGGAAATTGAACATACCGCAAAAAAATTTAAAGCAAAATATACTTATTTTAATAATTTTGAGGTACTGACCCCTGAAGTAGCAAAAATAATTGCAGAAGGAAATGTGGTAGGGTGGTTTCAGGGCCGAATGGAATTTGGTCCACGAGCGCTTGGAAACCGTAGCATTTTGGGCGATGCCCGCAATACGGAAATGCAACGGAAACTCAATTTAAAAATCAAATACCGTGAAGGATTCCGACCTTTTGCCCCATCTGTGTTGGCCGAAGATAACAAGGAATACTTTCAGCTTGATGCCGATTCGCCTTATATGCTGCTGGTGGCGAATGTGCAGCCTAAATACCTGAATCCACTTCCAACCAACTATTTTGAGTTGCCTCTAATGGAACGTCTGTATGTCAACCGTTCACAAATTCCTTCGATAACGCATATTGATTTATCAGCCCGTATCCAAACGGTTCATAGCGAAACCAATTACCCTTACTGGAAACTTATCAGTGAATTTAAAAAACTTACCGGTTTTGGCGTAATTGTAAACACAAGTTTCAATGTTCGTGGCGAGCCCATTGTTTGCACTCCTACTGATGCCTACCGATGCTTTATGCGCACCGAAATGGATTATTTAGTTATGGGGAATTTCCTGTTTAAAAAAGAAGATCAGCCGGAGTGGACCTCGAAAGACAATTGGAAAGAAGAATTCAAACTTGATTAATCGTATATTTAATACCTTGAATAGTAAAACATTAAAAGAATTATGATGGAATTTTTAAAAGATTTTTGGAACTATCTGAAAGAGCGCAAAAAATGGTGGCTATTACCAATTATTATTATCTTGCTGCTTTTGGGTGCGTTAATTGTTTTAAGTGGCGGAAGTGCTATTGCTCCCTTTATTTATACATTGTTTTAAGCCAGTTTTTGTTTGAGAGTGAAAACAATAAAAGCACCACAGCTCCAAGGAATAATCAAACCAATTAAACATGAACAAATCAAAAGTTTTAGAAACCCATCTGGTTATTGCCACCGCATGGGTAATTATATATTGGAGAACATCGCTAGAATTATTTTTATATCTATCGATAACAATCGGGTTAATTGGAATATTTATTCCATTCCTAGCTCAATTAATTACTAAGGGTTGGTTTAAACTTGCTACTGCTTTAAGTTTTGTAATGTCGAGAATAATTCTCAGTATCCTTTTCTTTTTATTATTGTTCCCCATCTCATTGCTTTATCGCATTGGCCGCAAAGATAAACTGCAAATTAAAAAAGCAGAATCGACCACTTGGGTAACCAGGAACCACACCTTAGTTGGAAAAGACATGGAAAACATTTGGTAGTGTTTTCCATGTCTTTTCCAACTGCGTTATTTTATTGAATATACTTTTCGGCATTTGGATTCTCAATGCTTTTTGTGGTGTCGGACTTCACGCCAATCAAACTTGATTTATCGAAAGTTGTTTGAGTTGGATTTGCCTTAATCAGCTTCAGAATCTCTTTGGGTGTCAAATCAATTTTTCCGATCGAAAACTCCGGACGGTTTATGTTGTTGATTTCTTCCAGGTTCCAATTTGGATTTTCCTGAGGTAAAACAAAAGGTTTGTGAACTTTTCCATTTTTAAAATAGGCAAAATATGGCCGGGAAGTAATGCCATCGTCCCGTTTACTGTTAAACATGATCCAAGCATTATTTGACGACCAACTTGGATAGCTTTCAACATAGTCAGAATTAATATCCAGAGTATCTAACTTTCTGTTGGTCAAATCAAATATGCCAATATTACCGGTTTCGTTATAAATAGGAAAATAACCATAATCGGCCACCGCCAGCAAAACATACTTATTATCGCTAGATATTCTTGGAAACGAGACACTCTTATGCAAACTATCGGGTGTTACTAAAACCTCAATGGCGCCCCAGCTATTTGTTTTCATATCATACGGAATACGTTTTAATCCATATTTAATTTCTGAATAATTAACTGAATCCGGTTTATGAAAAGGGGCACTGACAAAATACAAATAACTGCCATCGGGAGACCATATAGGTATGTTTTCGAAATCGGAAGTGGTAAGCTTTGGAATAGCCTGAATTTCATTTTTTTCCACATGATACATAACAATATCGGAAACATCGTCATATACAAAGGCATACTTTTCTTTTGAGGCATGAAATTTCTGGTGAATTTTATTGGTTGAGAAAGCTATATACTTACCACTTGGATGCCATGATGGATAACCACCGGGTGAAATGGTTTGTTCGGTTTTGGTGTTTACAAAATTTAAAGTTTTATCGGTTTTAATAATAGTGCCGCCGTGAGCCGCCCGCAAATGCAACATAAAATAAGTTGGATCGTTTGCTGCCACCGAGTGGCAATGCATGCAATTGTGATCGGAAATGGAGTTATCCATAATGGCATCAACCTCAAAGTTTTCAAGGTTCCGCTGATAAATCCCCATCGAACGCCATAAAATATTAGCCGGATTTATGAAGCGATACATTAAATAGGAATCAATCGATTCATTAGCAATGGTGTTCACTATGGGAGGATAAGCATGCCACTTATTGTTTTTAACAAAAATCTCGGTTCTATATTCCGAACCTTTATTATCGGCAAGTAATTTCTTCCATTTTTTTATGGGTATCTGAATTGCGCCCGAATTACTTTTAATTGAAAATGAGAAATCCTTTGAACCCGTAATCCTGACAAAATACTCTGTGCCGGGCTCGTTAATTTTGAAATTCAACGGGGCAATGTTGAACGGAATGGTAATATCGCTGTAATTGGGATAAATAGAAGCCTTCTTACTTATGAGATCTGCATTTTCGACATTCGGGTTTGTACATGACCCTAACCCCATAAACACAATTACTATTATTTGAATGAGTTTTGTTGTCATGTTAATTCGATTTATTTTTTGCATTCGGGCTAACAAAATGGATGTAATACCAATACGTATTTCGATAATTCTGATCTAACTTGTTTTTAGCGCCAGCCACACTTTTGGTATAATCAAGATAGGTTGCCGAATAATCGTGAAATTGCTGATTAAATGTATCGCTCAATGAATAACCAGCCATTGGGATGCTTTTTGCATGAGTCATGGCCATAAAAATACCCAATGCTTGTTCCACATTGCCCGGCAGTTTCGCATAGCTGAGCACCCTGAATTCATCGATATTCTTTACAAGCCTGGCCACATTGTGCTCCAACAGAGTAAATGCCATCAGGTATTCAAAAACCATTTTGCTTTTCTGATGCTTATTCAAATTTACCAAGTTTAACTGAGGTGCCGGTTTAGTGGCAAAAAAATCGTTTTTAGGAATAAGACCTATTAAAGTGGAGTACTCTATGTTTTGTTTAACATGAGCATCGTTATCCAAATATTTTTCTTGTTCCAATGCCCATTTTTTATGGGAATATGTTTTTTTAAGCAATCCGATGTATTTTTTCGCTCCGTTATAATTCCCGTAAACTATGTTTATTTGCGCCAACCGCTTTAGGATACGTGGCTGTTTGCCATATCGGGTCAACGACTCATTAGCCCAATGGCGCGATTCGTTTAAGTAACCCATATCATAATAAATATCACTGGTAGGAATCAATACATCTCCATTGGTATCGTTTTCGAGAAAAAGCGATTTATTGCCTAAATATTGAGGAAAATTAAAAAGGTTCTCCAACAATCCACCAGTAAAATACAGGGCACGGTTTATTTGAAAAGCAATTACCCGTTCGTGCATCAATTGTGGATTGGCTTTTTTCAACAAAGCATCCCACTTATGGTTATAAGCCAAAAAATCAATTTCAATCCGCAATTTCTTTTCTTTGTCAATAATGAGAGTTGGCCCCAGCCAAATAAAAAAAACCACAATAATTGAAACACCCATAGGTAACCAATGAGAGAGATTTACAGACCTACCTTTCAGGCTATCAACAAAATATTGATTTGAAATTAAAAGAATCACAATAACAATGTATAATGGTTGGGAAGTTTTCAACCAAACAAAATTTCCGATAAAGGCCGCAGGTATGGTTATGAGTGGATAAAAAAGCACCGATAACAGAATTGGTGTTGTTATCAAATAGGTGATAACAAAACTAAAAACTACCGATTTCGAGAACTTAAGAGTTTTGCTTACTAATATTGAAACTACCGTTAACAAAGCATAAAGCAATAAACCAACACTTCCTGCTGTAAGGTAAACCAATACCACTATTGGGAATAGGAGCAAAACCAGCACTGTCTGTGATTTAATCCAATTGAAAAAAAACCGGGTCAACAATACAATCAAATACGAAAAAAGAATGACAAAAAACAAGCTGCTATTAACATAATAATCGGTAAAAACTACCACCAAAAAAGCGAATATGGAAAGAGAGAAAACCGTTGCAAAGGGAGTTTTGACAATTCGACTCAATCTTATGTATTCAATTATTGAAAATAGGGCAAAAAGGAACAATGTAATAATTACTCCAAGGTAAGGAATCCCCCACAAATCAGACAACAAAGTGCCGGCATAATCCGATAGCCCTGAGGGATACTTAACGTCATGAATAAAATAATCGAAATCGACTAATGCCAAAGGTTGCTGAAAATGATTCGTAAGGTTTAAATCAACCATTGAGTTCAGTGTATAAAAACCTAAAAAAATACCTACCAATGAAAAAAAACTGTTTAATAAACCAATAAATGAAGGTTTCATCCTATTTCTTTTTGATATAAAAATATTCGATTTTTTTAAATGATTGACATTTTTACTTATCCAATTAAAAAAAATGGCTCTACTCTAACTATCGGGTGATTTCTAAATAAACTAATAAATAGGAAAGATGTGTATGCTAACACTTTATTTAGTAAGCTAATAAGGTTAATCAATTCTTATGTTATT
>DYQV01000151.1 GCA_020719105.1 Rikenella microfusus | reverse complement strand
TTATTCCTGCCAATATTTTTTCTTAATGAGTAATAGAACGCAACCCAATGCAACAGCACCCAAAAGCCAGCCTTTGCATAATACTTGAAGTATCTTGATTCATAAGGACAAAGCCGAGTTAAATCCATGCCAAGTCCAAGATAAAAAGTTTTTTTAATTTGAATCGAGAAAAAATGGGTAAAATTAATCAAGGAATTTTAGGCGGTTTCGCCGGCAAAGTAGGAAATGTTGTCGGCGGCAGATGGAAAGGAATTAATTACATGCGGGTAAAACCGGCAAGTGTTTCCAATCCAAAAACGGATGGTCAAGTTGGCCAACGGTCCAAGTTTGCAATTGTATTGCAGTTCTTACAGCCAATGAAGGAGCATATTAAAATTGGGTTCAGGAATTATGCGGTTAAAAAGACAGAGTTCAACAGTGCTATGTCGTACAACCTCAACAATGCTGTAATTGGCGAGTTTCCGGACTTTGCAATTGACTATTCAAGCGCATTGGTTGCTAAAGGTAGTTTACCGATGGCTTTAAATGCAGATGGCGGTTCTGACCTTGTTGGTAATTTGCAAGTTACTTGGTCGGATAATTCAGAATAGTGGAAGGCTAATTCGACTGATAAGGCATCCATACTTGTTTACAATGAAACCAAAGCGGAAGCCATATCGGCTAAAACGGGTGCTTCAAGATTTGATGGCAGTTATCAAATACAATTGCCTCCGAGTTACCAAAATGAAACTGTTGAGGTTTTTGTATCTTTTATTAGTGAAGATGGGAAAGAATTATCAAACAGTGTTTATGCTGGTTCAGTTACTATTATAGCGGCTCCTTAAAGCTTGTAAGTATTGAGTTTTTTTGTTTGCTGCTCTCTTGTTAGGGAGCGGTTTTTTAATGCCAATTTTGTATGTAAATTGTATGTAAGAAAAACAAAAGCAGCTACAACTTCGTTGTAACTGCTTCATTTTAAGTAGCGAGAGGGAGGCATGATCTCCCGACCTCATGATTATGAATCATGCGCTCTAACCAGCTGAGCTACCTCGCTTTGTTTTAGCGGGTGCAAATTTAATAAATTATTTTAAATCAAATCACCATTGGATATGAAAAATAACCTTTGAATTATATTTATTTTATAATACGTTGATAATTAATTAGTAATAGTATTAAAATACATTATTTTTTTGTTCTTATACCATCTATATGCAATTGACAATTTGAAATACAGTTACCGATTTATTTAAAAATAATTTTAAAACTAAATTGTTAATGCATCATGTAGATAATTAATTCATTAGTCCAATTATTAATCAAATTTCGTGCATAAAAAAACCAAATAGTTTTAAAGAATGAATCTTATTCCATTCTTTTTCATATATTGCAAAAAAACAGTTAATAATGGCCAAGGAAAAATATCAAATAGAATATCCTCTCAAAACTTCCGATAAAGTGCTGTTTAATAGGCTAAGCACTGCTGGCGGACTTAATGAATGGTTTGCTGATAATGTGATAGTTCAAGGTAAGATTTTTACTTTTGAATGGAGTGGTGTGGAACAGCAAGCTGAAATGATAAATAAAAAAGAACTCAGGTATGCACGGTTTCATTGGTTAGACGATAACGATGATAAAACTTATTTTGAATTCAAAATAAATATGGATGAATTAACCAGCGATTTGGCATTAATTGTTACTGATTTTGCAGAACCAAATGAAATAGCCGATGCTAAGGAGCTGTGGGATTCACAAATTTCAGAACTGAAACATATTTTAGGTTCTTAACTTTTTAAATCAGCTCATTTTTGTTACTATTGTAGATTCCTCAGCATGAGGAATTTTTTTGTTTTTAATCTAACTGAAAATTGCAGTGAAACGCTTGCATCGGTTTATTCTTCAATCCTACATAGGACCATTTATCCTTACCTTTTTTATAGCCATATTTTTGCTATTGATGCAATTTTTATGGAAATATATTGACGATTTGGTAGGAAAAGGGTTGGATTTAAGTATCATTTTTGAATTATTACTTTATGCCTCTGCCGGTTTAGTTCCGCTGGCATTGCCCTTATCGGTTTTACTCAGTTCCATTATGACCTTTGGCAATCTTGCCGAGCACAATGAATTGATGTCGATTAAATCGGCGGGAATTTCATTATTTCGTATTATGGCACCTTTAGTAATATTTATCTCTATTGTTGGAGTGGGGGCTTTTTATTTTTCCAATAATGTAATGCCATTTACCAACTTAAAAATGGGTGCATTGCTCCACGATGTAAGACATCAGAAACCTGAGATTTCAATTAAAGAAGGTGTTTTTTCGAATACCTTGCCAGGATACACCATTAAAGTTTCACGCAAGAGCAAGAAAACATCGATGCTTTATAATATTTTAATTTATGATCATACACAAGCTGAAGGGAATAGGATAGTTACTATTGCCGATTCCGGTACCATGGTGGTAACTACCGACAATAAATATTTGGTATTTACTATGTATCAGGGAAAAACTTACAACGAAGTAATTGAAAAGCAACGAAAACGAGACGATAAGGAATATCCTCAGCGGATTGATAAGTTTGAGGAGCAGCGTATTTTAATTGATATGTCGGGGTGGAATGGATTTGAACGAACCGATGAAAAATTGTTTAAAAATCATTACCAAATGCTCAATTTGAGCCAATTGCAGGAAACTGTTGATTCCCTTTCACTGAATTATGAGAAAAGAGAAAATTCGTTTGTTCAGGTTTTAAAAAAAGGTAATTATTTTAAACGGATTAATAACGAAAAACTCGACAGTATCTGGTATGCTAATAATACCCTTTCTGATAGTGTAAAAAGTATTGATAGTTTATTCAATTCCCTTTCTTTTAGTAACAAGAAGCAAGTTTTTGAATATGCCCGAAATTTTGCCCATGGAACCCAATCCTATGTAACCTCATCATCAACTGAATTTGCTCACAAAGCCCAATGGATTAAAAGACATGAAATTGAATACCACCGCAAGTTTACCTTATCACTTGCTTGTCTCTTGCTTTTTTTTATTGGGGCTCCTTTAGGTGCTATCATACGCAAAGGAGGAATGGGCCTTCCGGTTGTAGTTTCCGTGTTATTTTTTGTAATATATTATGTTATCACTATTACAGGCGAAAAATATGCAAAAATTGGGGAATGGCCTGCTTGGTTAGGTATGTGGATTTCTGCATTTATTCTCTTTCCTATCGGCATTTTTCTTACCTATAAAGCAGCCCACGATTCAGTAATTTTGAATACTGATACCTATATTGAACCCATTAAAAAGTTCATTTTATCTTTAATGAAAAAGAAAGAGAATGTAATTTCTCAAACTGATGGGGGCGAAGGATCTAAAATAGTTAATTTGGAAGAGGAAGACCTTTCTGCAATATAAAGATTGATTACGCATGAAAATACTGTTTTTGTGTCATAAAATGCCCTTTCCACCAAATGATGGCGGTGCCATTGCCACCTTAAATATGATAAAAGGATTTGCTGAAAAGGGCGATGAATTGACCGTATTAACCATGCAAACACACAAGCATTTTTCTTCAATAGCTGATTTGCCCAATGAATTAACTACCCAAATTAGTTGGTATCAAATATGGGTAAATACAAAGTTAAATCCGTTGAAAGCTATTTTTAATTTGCTGTTTTCCAGGATGCCATATAATGCACAACGTTTTAAATCTCAAAAATATAAGAATAAACTAATACAAATTCTTAGTAACCAAACTTTTGATATAATTCAGTTGGAGGGTCTCTATGTTTCTTCATATATTTCTAAAATTAGAGAGCATTCCAGCGCATTAATTTCTTACAGGGCGCACAATGTTGAACATGAAATATGGAATCGATTGGCTGTTAAAGAACCATCAAGAATTAAACGCTTTTATTATAACTTACTTGCCTCAAGAATAAAAGAGATGGAACTTAAAATTACTGAAAAAATAGATCTCTTGATTCCAATTTCAGCAAAAGATGCAGATTTTTTTAAAATAAAAGAGCCAAATTTTTGTAAGGTGAGCCCAACAGGAATGGTTGCAACTAAGTTCAAATTGACCCAACCCAGTGAATTGAATGCGATTTTTTTTATTGGTTCATTGGATTGGATGCCAAATCAGGAGGGACTTTTATGGTTTATCAAAAATGTTTGGGTGCCCCTTTATTCAAAATATCCACAATGGAAATTTATAATAGCTGGCCGAAAGGCTCCGGTTAATTTTGTAAAAAAACTGGTGCAGTTTCCAATTGTTTTTGCCGGTGAAGTAAATGATTCAACCGAATTCATTGACAAATACCAGCTAATGGTGGTTCCGCTTATTTCGGGAAGCGGAATGCGAATAAAAATTGTGGAAGCAATGGCTCGGGGTAAATGTATTTTAACCACCTCCAAAGGTGCAGAGGGTATTGATGCCCAAAATCTAAATGAAATTGTTATTGCCGATAATTCAGTTTTAATGACGGAATATTTAGAAAAGCTGTTTCAAAACCCTAATTTAATAAAGGATTATGGAGAAAATGCATTTAAATTTGCATCCAACAACTTTAAGAATGAAATATTAATAAACGGGTTAAGGAATTTTTATCAACACAAATTACTAGCAATTAATGATTTATCTTGAAATAGTATTTTGGCTTTTGTTGCTTTCTATACTTTATTCCTATCTGATATATCCATTCAGTTTGTTAATTATAAGTTTGTTTGGTAATAAAGCCAAAAAACAGACCAGACAATTAGTGTATTTTCCAACCGTTACATTGTTTGTAACCGCTTTTAATGAAGAGGAGTTTGTAATTAAAAAAGTTGAAAATTCATTGAAGTTGAATTATCCAAAAGATAAACTGCGTTTAGTTTGGGTAACCGATGGTTCTAATGATTCAACCAATGAATTGTTGCAAAATTTTCCGGAAGTAACGGTCTTTTATGAGCCACAGCGCAACGGTAAGGTTCATGCCATGAACCGGGGAATGCAATTTGTTGATTCCGAAATTGTAATTTTTTCTGATGGGAACACCTTATTGAGTCAAGATACTGTGATTGCTATTGTGAATGCTTTTGCTAATCCAAAAGTAGGTTGTGTTGCCGGCGAAAAGAGGATTCAAATGGATGTGAAGGATAATGCCGCATCATCTGGCGAAGGTCTCTATTGGAAATATGAATCATGGGTTAAGGTTCAGGAATCCAAGTTGGGCTCTTGCATGGGAGCTGCTGGCGAACTTTTTGCCATAAGGCGTAGCTTATTTTTTTCAGTTCCGGATGATACCATTTTAGACGATTTTACCATTTCGTTGAAAATAGCCATGCAGGGTTACAAAATTGATTATACCCCTGAAGCATTTGCCTTGGAACAAGCATCGGCCTCGGTAGATGAAGAAATGAAACGAAAAATAAGGATAGCTGCCGGCAGTTTTCAATCGGTTTTTCGATTACTCCCTTTATTAAACATTTTTAAATACGGAATATTAAGTTGGCAGTTCATTTCGCACAAGTTATTTCGTTGGATAATTATACCATTGAGTTTAGTATTAATAATTCCAATTAACATTATTTTGGCGAACTATTCCAGTTATATTTCATTGTATCAATCCATTGGTTACTTTCAAATACTGCTATATTTTATAGTGCTTTTGGGTTATCTTTTCCGAAAGCGTAAAACCAGATGGGGATTTTTGTTTGTACCCTATTATTTTTTTATTGCCAATAAAGCTATGTGGCTGGGCTTCTTTAGGTTTCTTGGTGGTAAGCAGTCAGTAAAATGGGAGCGGGCTAAAAGGGCATGAATTGTAACTTATATTGCAAAAATGGATTGGCTAAAGGGAATCTTCTATTCATTATTTAAGTTATTTTGAATGAAAAAATTACCAAAAATTTTAGTATTTGTTTTAATTAGTTTGTTTTGCTTAAAATCAAATGCCCAAACCTTTGGGATAAAAGGTGGTTTAAGCCTTGCCACCATGTTGGAAAAAGATAATGATACTACTGTCAGCAATGATTATAAGATGAAGCCGGGTATTCATTTTGGAATAACGGCAAATATTCCTTTAAACAGCTATTTGTCCGTAGAATCGGGATTAATAGTTACCAATAAAGGGTTTCAAATTGAAGTTGTAAGTAATGGAAATGGTTATTTAGGAAGAATAAGCTTATATTATATAGAAGTACCTATAACATTGAGAGCATCACATAAACTGAATGATGAAAAAATTAT